>CAZNGQ010000026.1:0-18055 GCA_964572095.1 uncultured Oscillospiraceae bacterium | reverse complement strand
ACCTGATCGATGAAATGCGTGAAAAGCTGACCCGTACCCTGCCTGCGATCTGTGCCTATTTCGGACGCAAGGAGTTCATGGACATCCTTGCCGAACTGGAGAAGTACCACAAGAACGTGGCAAAACACGCGGCTGATTTCCTGGAGACCCGTCGCGTTTGGGCGCGGATCATGGAACACTTCGCGGCGAAGAACAGCGGCTGACCGCCGATCCCTCCAATTTGCCCGCTATTTGCCTCGCGTTTCGCTCTCTTTCGCAATGCTTGTTCACGGTTGCGCCAAAATACGGGGCTATCCTGTTGGTGTGAAACCCGCAATGTGAAAGGACGGAATACGTATGACCAGAAAAACCGGGATGGCCCTCGTTGCCATCATACTGTGCGCATCGATACTGACAGCTTGTGGAACCGGATCGACACCGGGTGCAGCAACCTCTAAAACGACCATCGCCACAAATGCGGCCACCGGTACGACCGCAGCCGCCGATTCGGTATCCAATACGGATATCGAGCAGACGGGATCGGTCGACCTCTCGTCCGTCGAATTCAACGAGACGGATCTGGATTCCCGCTGGAGTGCCGCCGCCTCCTCCTCGATCACGTTCGCCGGCACTTCGATCCAGGTCGGCGGCACCGGCACCTCGGTACTTGCCAGCCAGGTCACCATTACTTCCCCCGGCACCTATGTCGTCTCCGGCACATTGGACGACGGACAGATCCTTGTCGACACGGAATCCGACGAGGCGGTGCGGCTGGTCCTGAACGGAACGTCCATCACGAGCTCGACCAGTGCGCCGATCTATGTGAAAAACGCGAAAAATGTGGTCCTCATTCTCGCCGACGGCACGCGGAACAGCCTGACCGACAGTGCCGGCCTCGTCTACAGCGACACCGAAAAAATGGAACCGGACGCCACACTCTTCAGCAAGTCGGACCTGACGATCAACGGCACCGGTTCGTTGACCGTCACAGCCCGTTTCAACGACGGGATCACCTCCAAGGACGATCTCCGGATCGTGAGCGGCACGGTCGCCGTCACAGCCGCCGGCGACGGGATCAAGGGCAAGGACCTGGTCGCGGTCAAGGACGGCACGATCACGATTGACGCGGCTGGCGACGGAATGAAGTCCACCAATGCGGAAGACCCGTCCAAAGGGTTCATCGCAATCGAAGCCGGCACCTTTAAAATCGACGCGGGCAAGGACGGCATCCAGGCTGAAACGATGGTCTGGATCGGCGGCGGCATGATCCGGATCGACGCGGCGGATGATGCGGTCCATTCCAATGACCGGATCGTGATCGATGCCGGCACCGTGACCCTGTCGTCCGGTGACGACGGCATCCATGCGGATCTCGGAATCGAGATCAACGGCGGCGACATCGTCATCGCCGCAAGCTACGAAGGCATCGAAAGCGAGGCGATCGCCCTGAACGGCGGCAATGTGTCGGTGACGGCGAGCGACGATGGCATCAACGGTTCGAGCGCTTCAGCCGTCACAACGGTCGCCGGGCGTCCGGGCATGGAATCGGGCGGCGCGTCCCTGCTGATCAGCGGCGGTTACTGGTATGTCAACGCGAACGGCGACGGAATCGACATCAACGGCACGATTGAAATGACGGGCGGCACCGTGGTGGTCAACGGACCGACCGACAACGGAAACGGCCCCATGGATTATACAGGCGTCTTCAAGATCTCGGGAGGGATCCTGATCGCGGCCGGCAGTTCAGGCATGGCGGTCGCCCCGACCGATGACTCGACCCAAAGCTCCATCTTGGTAAACTTCACCTCCTCCCAGGCGGCGGGTACGCTTTTCCGGCTGCAGAATGCCGCGGGCGAAGACATCGCGACCTTCGCGCCAGCAAAGACCTTCCAGTCCGTGCTCGTTTCCGATCCCGATCTGAAACAGGGAGAAACGTACCGGATCCTGTCCGGCGGCACGGTCAGCGGAACGGAGAAAAACGGGCTGTATGCCGACCCGGCCTACACAGCCGGTACGACCATGACCGAACTCACCCTGTCCGGCATCGTCACAACGTACGGTTCCGGCGGGATGGGCGGCCCTGGCGGCGGCATGCCGGGCGGGATACCCGGCGGCAGGCGCTGACAGTCTCTTGTCCGCCCCGCTTTCTCCCTTGACATGACAGGCGGCGACTGACACAATATATCAGTGTGATATATTGATGAGAAAGGTCGTCTCTCCATGGCACAACAAAACAATACCCGGTTTGCCATCCTGGGCATACTGGCCATCCAACCGGCTTCCGGATACAGGATCAAGCAATTCTGTGATGTCGGAATTGCGCATTTTTGGAATGAGAACTACGGACACCTGTATCCCATGCTTCGACAGATGGCTCAGGCCGGCGAAATCGAACCGGAAGAGGGATCGGGATCCGGACGGCGAAGTCAGCGGTACTGGATCACGGAACAGGGACGCGCCGTTCTTCAGGAATGGCTGGATCGGCCTCCCGAATCCGCGCCGGCACGGTTGGAGCTCCTGCTCAAACTGACCTTCTCAATGCACGGTTCTCCCGGCCAGGCTTTACGGCTTGTCCGGGACAGCCGGATCCGGCACGAGCGGCGGCTAGCCGAACTGGAACAGAAAGAACGGGAACTGCTGGCGGATGATGATGCGCGGACCCATCCCGCATTCGAATATGGATACTGCACCCTTCGTTACGGGATTCTGGACGCGCGGTTCCGGTTGACCTGGTGCGATGAAACCATCGCCCGCCTGTCGAATTCCACCGGGGAGGTTGAATGACATGGATCCGGAATGCGTCTCGATGCTTGCCTCGCCGATGGACTGGGTGAACCAGATCGCCGGGCTCCAGGACAGCAACGCCCTTCTGGGCATGGCCGCAATCCTGGAGCGGCCGCTGTCCCAGCCGATGCTGCGCCAGGCGGTCGGACAACTGATCCGCCGATATCCGATCCTCGCGTCGCGGTTCATCGATTCCGAACCACCGGTATGGGAATTGCCGGCATCGGCTGCCGGGCCAGAAACCCATCTGCGCGATCTCCCAGTGGGAGAACGGGGTATCGAGGAGTTGCTGGCAGCCTATCTCGAATCGGATGACGGGGGTGCTTTTTCCGTGACCCAATGCCATGGGCCGGACGGCGGCACCTGCCTGGTCCTCGGGGTCCGGCATTCCGTCACGGACGGGGCGGGGCTGAAGCGGCTGTGGGATGATTTTATCCAGGCATGCGACGGTTATGACATCGGAAAACCTGCCGGAGCGGCAATTCCGACGAGACAGGCGGATGTGCTTTTCGAGTCGCTGGGGGCTCCGGAGAAATGGCGACCTGCCGTCCAGGCCGCAGAGGAACGGCAGAAGGAAGCCCGAACCCTGCTCCGCCCGCTTGTAGACGCCGAACCGTCCTCACCCGGCGCATCCGGTATCCCGGCACGTTACCGTGTCTCCCTGTCGACCCGGACAGCGGACGGAACCGCCCGACTGCTGTCCGAATGCCGACGGAACCAGACCACAGTGACCGCCTGGCTGGCGGCTGAAACGCTGGCTGCCTCCCCGGGACGGGCGTTGCGGATCACCGTGGACCTGCGCCGCTACCTGGCGGAAGGAAAAGAGTTCGGACTCGGAAACCTGTCCGGAACCGAACTGGCTGGTTTTCCGGACCTCCCGGAATGTCTGCGGGACCGGAATCCCATGGCGATGCTTCCGTACATCGGCGAGACGCTGCGTAAAACCATGAAAGAATTCCCGGGGGTCGGAAGCGCCTGTCTGCAGCAATCCCTGTCCAGGCTGGGATACCGCAAGACGCGTAAGGGTTTGCTGGATGCCGGTCGTGCCGCCCTTCAATCGGGTGTCGCCGCTCCCCTGCTCAGCAACCTTGGAGTCCTGCCGGACCGAACAAACATAGCGGGCATCCGGATCCTGTCGTGCTTTTTCCTGCCGCCCGCATTCCAGCCGCCCGCATCCATGGTCGGCGCCATCACCTGGAACGGCTGCCTGACGACCTGCAGCGTAACCGACACGTGCCCGCAGGCCGGTACAGACAGTTGAGGCCGGATTTCAATGGACGGCCTTGCCGGAAATTCCATGGCTCCCGCGGATCCACGGCAGGTACAGGACCGCCCATACCACGAACAGCAGGCCTGCCATGGCGAACTGGTATCCCGGTATCCCCAGCTTTTCCGAAAAAGGTTTGAGAGGGACTCCCTCCGGTACGAAATGCAGAAACATGAAATTGCTGCCGATCCAATGGTTCACCGCGATATCGAATCCGGCCATGGCGATCAGAATGACGAAGCATTTCGCCAGACGGCGGAGAGACGGCCGGAATCCGTCTCCGACGATCCACAGGATGGGAAACATCAGCAGGATCAGGTGGTCGACAATGAAGAGCAGATAATGGAAATGCCACAGCGGGTAGGGCCCGATCCCGGGCAGGATCATCGCGACAACAGCGCCCGGAATACCGCAGGCATAGCCGAACTCCTTTAAAAGCGGTTTTCGGCTGAAAACCGCGGCCATCTCCAGGATGGCCGCAAGAGAGCACAGATGCAGCGGCAGCATCTCCGCGGGATTGTATCGGCCGATCACCGCCGCCCATCCCCAGCGCAGGACATATCCCGCCGCCATCACCACGGCGATGGCGATTTCCATCCTGCGGCGACGGTGTACAGGCAGCCGTCGATAGATCAGGACCAGGATGCCGATCAGCAAGAGCGAAGCGGATACCCAGCCGATGTGCTGGACGCCGAACAGAGGCAGTTCCGTCCCGGGCGGCAGGTCAGTCGCGTATGTCCAGAAGGTTCGCCACATGGGTCATCCTCCGACCGGCCGAACAAGCCGTGTCGATTGAGGTCACCGGGCCTGGTTGAATGCGGAGACGATCCGGCTGACCACCTGTTCCAGGGAGAGTCCGCCGGTAGGCAGGACGAGGTCCGCATACTTCAGGTAGAGGGGTTTCCGGATCGATTCCAGGTCGCGCAGCGTCTGTCCGGGTTCAAGAACGATCCCGCGTGTATGGATGTTGCGGATACGGCGTTCGAGCCGATGGATCGGCACATCGAGAAAAACCACAAAGCCGGACTTGCGCAGGTGTTCCATGGCGGTCGGGTCGAGCACGGCGCTTCCGCCGGTCGCAATCACGGTGTCGCGGGGATCCAGAGACAGAATCGCCGTTTTCTCGCGTGCGACGAACCCGGCCAGCCCCTCATCCGAAATCACGCGCTGCAGAGTCCGTTTCTCCCGATCCTGGATGACCAGGTCCGTGTCGACGAATCCCATACAGAGCGTTTTCGCCAGGAGGACGCCGGCTGTGCTTTTGCCGCTGCCCGGCATGCCGATGAGAACGAGGCTGTCCTTCATACGCGTTTCGCCCCCTGCCTTTATTATAGGCATCCGTACCCGATTGACACAAGAATCACGGAATCAGCCCGGATTCCCGTTCCTTGCGCTTGCGCCACCATCTGGCGAGTGTCACAAACAGATACAGCGGCGGATTCACCGCGGCCGCAATCAGGCCGGCAAGCCCGGAGTCCCAGTCGAGCGCGTCGTTCCCGTCGTCGATCAGGTAGGTGCGCGTCATGGAAGGCCGCCGCAAGCCCGCCTGGTCCAGCGGCAGTTTTCCGTCCACCGCCTCCAGCCGGTCCAGCACCTCGACCATATCCGTCTCAAAGGTATCGAGCAGCCGGGTGTACGATTGGATGATCTCCTGCTGGAACGTCGTCCAGGGATCCGACGGTCCGGTCCTCATCAGGGAGACATGGTCCAGCAGCCGCTCCACCCCTTCCAGGTAGTCCGACCACCCCTGGCCAAGAAGCATCGCGCCGGCTTGCCGCTGCGCCGTCGCGAGCGTCTCCGGCGAAGTGTCTGCCGCAAGGGTTTCACACCGTTCCGGGCGCCGGTCCTGCCAGATCCGCAGCGTCTCCCGGCCGGTGACCAGATCGGTTCGGAGGCGATGGATCTGCTGCCGCTGCGCCTCGACCAGCATGGTGTATTTCAACAGGGATTTCCGCTGCTGGTATAGCTGGCCCTCGATCACGCGCTGGGTGTGCCGGATGGCTTCAGCGACCTCGGGATCCTCGATCGGGACCGGCTCATCGGAATCCGGATCTCTCCCGTCCGGTGCGTGCGCCCTGCGCCACAGGTCAGGCAACGCGTTGCGCAAGCCGTACCGCTCGATCAGGTCATCCTCCAGCGAAACGAAAAACCGGCTCTCCCCGGGATCCCCCTGCCGTCCGGCTCGCCCGCGCAACTGCCGGTCGATGCGGACGCTCCGGTGCAGGCTGGTGCCGATGATGCAGAGGCCCGCTTCCACTCCAGGCCCAAGGCGGATGTCCACGCCGCGGCCGGCCATGTTTGTCGAGATCGTGATGGCGCCGGCCTGGCCGGCCAGCGCGATGACCGTCGCCTCGGTCTCGTCGTGGCGGGCATTGAGAACTTCGCAGGAGAGTCCGGACGAACGCACCTGGTCCGCCAGACGATCGGACTCCTCGACGCTCGCCGTACCGACAAGCACGGGCTGCCCCGCCGCATGGCGGCTCTCGATCTCCCGGAGGACCGCGGTCTCCTTCTCGGCACGGGTCCGATAGATCCGGTCCGGGCGGTCGACCCGGCGGCAGGGCACATGGGGCGGGATCCGGGTCACCCCGACGCCATAAAAAGCGTCCAGTTCCGGCGCGGCGGACCAGGCGGTTCCGGTCATGCCGCACAGCCGGTCGTACAAGGAGAGGAAATCGTGCAGGTTGATGCGGTTCAGGATCTGGCCCTGTGCTCCCGCGCGGAGGCCCTCCTTGACTTCCACTGCCTCGTGAAGCCCTTCCGGCAGCTGCCGGTCGCGGATGACCCGGCCGGTGAACTCATCCACCAGCTCGACACGCCCGTCGCGGACAATGTAGTCGACATCCCGCTTCAGCATGGCATGCGCCTGCAGGACCAGCCGGACCTGCGTCAGCAGGCCGACATTTTCCGTATCGTACAGGTTTGACACGCCAAGCCGGCTCTCCAGCCATCGTGCTCCTGCTTCCGTGACGAGGATGTGCTCCCGGTAGGCGTCCAGCTGGTAATGCATCCCCTGCTCCATCTGGACCGCCAGCCGGTAGAGTGCCGGGTCGATCGATCCCGGACCGGCAGCGCTGTCGGCAAGGATCAGCGGTATTCGCGCCTCGTCGATCATGATGGAATCCGCCTCGTCCACGATCGCCAGATAGAACGGCCGCTGGACCAGTTCCTCCTCCGACAGGGCGAGAAAACCGCGCAGGTAGTCAAAGCCCGCCTCCTTGGCGGTCAGGTAGGTCACGTCGCAGGCATAGGCGGCTTTTCTGGTTCCGGCATCCATGTCCTGCCGGACATGGGCCACCCGAACGCCCATGGCTTCGTACACCGGGCGCATCCAGTCCGCGTCGCGCCCGGCCAGATAGTCGTTGAAGGTAAGCACATGAACCCCGCGGCCGGCAAGCGCGTGCAGGCAGGCGACAAACACCGCCGAGAGCGTCTTGCCCTCGCCGGTGTCCAGCTCGATGACGGACCCCTCGTGCATGGCGATCGCGGCCAGCAGCTGACAGTCGAACACGGTCCAGCCAAAGGCGTTCCGGACGGCCTGGCAGACCAGGGCATAGACCTCGGGCAGCAGGCCGGTCAATACCGTCTGGGGATCCCGGGCCGTGATCGCCCGTTCTCGCCAGTCCGCCATCCTGCGCACGGTTTCCGCTGGATCGCCCCCGGCGGCTTCCAGCCTGCGGATTTTTTCGAGCAGGCTCCGGTATGGTTTGAGATCGGTCACCACGTAACGGCTGCGGCGCATGCGAATCCTTTCGTTCCCGATGGGACGGGGGCAGGACATGTCATAATGGTACCAAAAGAAATGCTATACTGGAAATTACCCCAATCCATTCTTCTCCATCGAGGCGCCACATGTTGACGGATTCCCGTTTGATGAAAGCCTATCGCAACGCCAAGGTCGAATACTTTGACGAGAACTCGCGCTATATCATATTCAGTGACTGCCATCGCGGAGACAACAGTCTGTCCGACGAATTTTCGCGCAACCAGAATGTCTACCTCTATGCCATGAACTATTATTATTATAACGGTTATACTTATGTTGAAGCCGGCGACGGCGACGAACTGTCGGAACACGTCCGGTTTCGGCACATCCGGCTGGCGCACAGCGATATATTCATCACCTTGAAAAAGTTCTTTGACGAGGACCGGCTTGTCATGATCTACGGGAACCACAACATGTTCATGAAGAATCCGGAATACATGAAAAAACACTACTACCACTTTTATGACGAGTATACGGATCAGGACTGCGACCTGTTCAATGGATTGGTCGCGCAGGAAGCGCTGCTGCTCAAGAACCGTGAAACCGGCCAGGAGATCCTGACACTGCACGGCCATCAGGGAGACCTGATGAACGACCAGCTCTGGTTCGTTTCCATGGTCCTGGTGCGTTTCTTCTGGCGTGTCATGCACCTGGTCGGGTTCCACAATCCTTCGAGTCCGGCCCGAAACGAGCAAAAACGACACAAGATCGAGAAGAATTTCAAAAAGTCGATCGAGAAGAATCAAATGATGCTGATCTGCGGACATACACACCGGCCGAAGTTTCCGCGATTCGACGACCTTCCCTACTTCAACGCCGGCTGCTGCATCCATTCCCGCGGCATCACAGGCATCGAGATCCTGGATGGAAAGATCATGCTGGTGGAATGGCGGATCCGTACCAATCCGGAGGGAGTGCTCAAGATCTCCCGAAAAGTCATTCGCGGGCCGGAATTGATCGAGAAATTCGACTTCCGCTCAACCAGTATGCAACGATCGAGAACGGATTATTAGGATGGAGGATCTTGCCATGTATCAGGACATGTCGGCACGGGCGGAGAACGTTCTGGAAGCGATGGATCGGCATGCCCGGGCGATCGGCGCCGAAGGAGTCGCCGTTTTCGCATGGAAACCCGATGAGGACGGCATCCAGTGGGACGGCCGCATGCGGGTGGTGGATCTCCTGACGAAAAGCTTCGGGGGCAAATCCTTCAATCTGGTAAGCATCGCCTGGGCCAAGGCGGCGGAAATGATGGTCACGCTCCAGAACAGCGGAACCGCCCAGCGCGAACTTCTCAGCGGTGAATACGGGTTCATTGGCGGAGCGATCGAAAAAGCCGGCGGCGGGATGGTGCTGGCCTCGTTCAGCGGCAGTTCGTCCGAGAACGATCTTGAGGTGGCCGAGGTCGGCCTCCGGTCGTTTAGAGAGGCATCGGACGCCCGGTAGAATCGATAAACGCGATCTTGCTGTAGATCTTCTTCTTGTTTTCTATGATGTCCAGGATGCCGGCTGCGATCCATGCCGGATCCGCCGGTGCGTCGCTCCCGCCCATGTTCGTCCTCATCCAGCCGGGATGGACGGCGAACACCCGGATTCCCCTGTCGCCGAGATGTGCCCGCAGCCGCTCCGAAAACATGTTGAGCGCGGTTTTGGACATGCTGTATGGGTAGTTCGTGGGAAACGCGTTCACGATGGTGCCGGCTTCGGAGGAGATGTTGATGACGCAGGAACCGCCGCCGGTCGGAAGCATCGGCAGGAAATGCTGGACCACCCGCATGGCGCCGTAGACGTTCACTTCGAAACTTTGGCGCATCAGTTCCAGGTCGAGGGTCTCGATGGTGTCCTCACGCCCGATCATGATCGCGGCATTGTTGACCACACAGTCGACGACGCCTCCGCGGGATCGAACGAAGTCTGCCGCCCGCCGCACCTGCTCCTCGTCCGTCACATCCATTTCGATCGTGGATATCCGGTCCGCATGCTGCTCGTAAAACAGGCGGCAGGATTCGGGAACGTGGCCGAGGGAGCGCACGGCGGCGATCACCGCATGCCCCCTCGCCACAGCCTCACTCACAATATGGAAACCCAGCCCTCCGGATGCTCCCGTGACCAGGACAATCATGTCAATCCTGCTCCTTGAACTCGATCATGACGCCGAGCTTGTCCTGCGTATCGAAGTACGCATACCGCTCGAACCCCTTCTCCTCGACAAAAGCGAGCGGGTAGCCGCACTTGCCCATCAGGTCCTGGTGCATCTTGAATCCATGGATGTAGAACGAGATGAAGCACACGCTGGGGCCGAACTTCTCAAGATGGTCCAGCCAGGGACTCGGCGTGTCGTCAAAGGGTTCGACGATCTCCAAGTAGATGGGCTCCATGTCGACGATGCAGGACTTGAGCAGGATCCGGTTGTTTTCACCGCGGTAGTTCTTGTAGGTGCCTTCCATAGGCGGCTTGGAGGGATCCGGGACTCTCACTGCCGGCACCGGGACATCGAACAGCTCCGCATAGCGCTTTGCCACATCCTCGATATCGCGGACGACGATTCCGATCTTGACGATTTTCTTGTTCTCTACCTTGTCCATATTCAACTCCTGGATGCGATGAATTTCGCCTGGGGCGAATTCGGGCTGATCTGCATGAATTCGATCCGGTTGCGGTCGGGGTCCCTGACCCAGCACTGCCAGTTGTCATCGACGCCATGCTTGACCGGCATGTCCAGCTCCAGACCGGCATCGTGCACCTGCTTCGCGATCGCGTTGATGTCCTCGACCTGCAGGCAGAGGTGCGAGTAACCAATTCTCGCTTCAGAAAACTCGCTGACTTCCGTCGCTCCGTAGAACAGTTCGATGAACTGGCCCGATCCGCAATACAGATAGACGATCCAGGGCGCGCCGGTATCCGGTTCCGGCAGCTCAAACGCCTTCTCGAACCCGAGAGCGCCGCAATAGAATTCCAGTGCCTTGTCCATGTCGGAAACGTTGAACGCTGCATGTGCGATATTCATGGTGTTGTCTCCTCTACAATATAGATCGGTGTGGCTTCATGATAACAGACTCCGTACTGATACGGCTCGGGGCAGAAGTGAAAGATCTTTGTTAAAATAAAGATATATTATAATTAATAAATCAGATCAATGAAAAGCCTCTTGTCTTTGCCATTCCGTCGCAGCGCGCCGCCACAAAGCATCCGGATATGGACGCCGGGCTTCACCGGATTCGTCCGCCAGCCTTGCCACGAGTTCCAGGAAGAACATCTGCCGCTGCTGTCCCGATTGAAGCTGTTCGATCGTCAGGTCGCTCCAGATTTTCGATACCTGATACAAGTCCGAATCCTTCAGTCCTTTTATAGCCCGATCCAGGTCATACGGGACACGCCTTTCCTCCACATGCCAGCCGCCGTCCCCGCAGGAAAGCATCGAGTACGATGCCCGGGCATCAAAATTCATCGGACCGCCGCAGGATCCCGGATTGACCAGCAGCTTCCCGCCGATTCGGGCATGCCATTGGGTATGGTAATGCCCGAACAGGTAGATCCCGTCAGGCCGGCCGGCAGCAGCAGCCAGAAAGCCCGCGTCGCCGGTCAGGGTACGGTGAGCATGATCCAGGTATTCCTCGTGGGTGACGGGGCGGTTCTTCATCAGAATGGCCATCTGGACACCGCCCAGGTCCTGGATCGCGGTAGGACCAAAGAACCACCGCGGGTCATGCGCGACATGGATCGGCCGTCCGTCCTCGGCCTCCAGCACCAGGGTCTCCGGCAATTCCATCAGGTACGCCCGGTTCTCCGCCGTGATTTCCCGGAAGTTCCAGTATATCGACGCCAGTTGTTCGCTGGTCCAGGTGGACGGATCCTGTCCGAGCAGGGTCAGGAGGTAGGATTCCTTGTTCCCTTGGATGATGCAGGCGTTGTCCAGGCTTCTGACCGTCTCGACGATTTCATTGGGGTACGGCAATTCGCCGTAGTAATCCCCAAGAAGCAGGTACTGGTCAGCCCCCTCGGCCCTGGCATCCCGCAGGACGGCCTCGAGCGCGGGCAGATTGCCGTGGATGTCGGCGATCACAGCTCGTTTCATGAGCCGTACCGCGCCATCAGGCAACCATACGTCTTTCGGTACAAGGGGCTGTTTCTGTCCATCTGATCGATTCCTTTACAGTACCTTTTTGCTTCCGTCGCACCGGACGGTCAGGCTTTCCGCCATGAACTCGGCCTTGCAATACGGATTGTCGTAGCGCGGATAATCGCGGATCGCGACCTCCTGTCCCTTGACCGACAGCGGGATGTCCCATCCGAAGCGCATTTCGCCCTGCGAGGGGGACCGATACGTAAAGTCGAACGTGTCGCCCTGGATCATGACCCCGTCGAACTGTGCGACAAAGGCCTCGAAACTGCCGTTCTGGGAGCGGCTGCCGAGCTCGGCGACCCACACGTTCGCATGCCCGTTGGCGTGGTAGATGCTGGGCTTGGCACGTTCGAACCATTTCTGCCACTCGTCGCGGTAGGCAGCTCGATACATCGCCGGATCAACCGGTTTCCAATTCGCGGGCATCATCGAGCCGAGCGCGATATAGGCGTCGTCCTTGCGGCCGAACACCCATCCGTCCTTTTCAACGACTTCGTCGAACTCGTGCTGCGGGAAATACGCATGGGTCTCGAGCATACGGATGTGATCGGCCGGGACCCGGTACACGCTCAATACCACATTCTCGTTTTGGGCGGCGCGCGGCATGTAACTGTTTCCGGCGATCATGTTGGGCCGGTCCCAGTATTCCATGGAACCCGGATGGTTCGTGAACACCCGGGCCCGTCCGCCGAGATTGGCGCCCCAGATGTGCTGCTGATACCCCATCTTTCCCTTGCGGAAATCCTGCGCGCAATTGACCGCATAGTCCGGGGTCTTGTAGGTATAGATATCCACCTGGGTCATGGCCGTGAAGTCCGGATCCTCGTCAAAGGGCAGTCCGGCCATCCGGTGCAGCCGGTATTTCTCCCGGTACGCGTTGATGCGTTCGTTCATCCAGTTGCTGGGCAACATGACCTTGGTCGAGTTCTCGATGACCTCGACCGCATCGTATACCTGAATCCCCCAGAAGAACATGATGTTGTCGAAATCCGCGGGGTCGACCCCAAAGCGCCTTGCGTCCTTGGTGTCCACGCTCATGCGCTCCCGGTTGACCATCACCGCGGGCTTGTCCGCACCGGCTTTGCGGATGGCCGTCGGGCATTTGTAGTCGTAGATCGCCATCATGATGGCGCAGTCGCTGATGCCGCCGTCGATGGAACCTTCTCCCCAGCACAGGCGGGAGATCGGGCCGACCGCTTCGTTCGAGGGCTCGACGAGGTACAACGCATAGGTGCGTCCGCATGACCCGATCCACTGTCCGCGGAATGTATTGACCGCGATGTCGAACAGCAGCGTATCGACGACCGATCGCAGGCGGTCCGCCAGGGCGCGGTCGTCCGCGTAGGCGATCATGCCCAGCAGGCCGATGATGTCCTCGGCGTAATAGTTCGTCAGCCATTCGCTGAAGCCGAACTTCTCGCGCCATGCCGTCCACCGTGTCAGGAAGACGCGCCCATGTTCCTTGTGCCACCGGCCGTCCTTGCCGTTCGACGGGAAGACCCGGTCCGGAAACAGTTCGCCGACCAGGTACTCGGCGCTGTGGTAAAGCGGCTGGTGGTTCTCGGTAAAGTAGCACGCGTTGATCTCTCCGGGTTCGTCGAGCCAGTACCGGAAGCCCACGAGCGTGTCCTCGATTTCGGAAACGACCTCGGCGGGCATCATGTCCCGGTATTCTTTGAGCATCCGGACCAGCGCGGGGATGCCGAATTCCGCACAGTCCTCGCGATTGCGGATGCGGTCCAGCTCAGGCTTGAGCTGGGAGTAGTCGAAAGGCCCCCCCGCCAGTCCGCGGCGGTTCAGCTCCATCTTGGCCGCCTCAAGGAAGACGCCTTTCATGGTCTTGGCTCCCGCACGGATATGCGGATTGGTCTCGATCGACGAGACGACATGGGACAGGTAGTCGGTGGACGACATCGGCTGGCTCATCATATTTCCCTCCGGATTGTCTGAAATGTGCGATATCTTGACGATAAAATTATAAAACATAGAACCGCCGGATGACAGACCAAACAGATGGTTTTTTTCACATTGAAACCGTCGAGTTGCATCAATTTCTCGCTTCGGCTTTAACAAAGTGAGAAAAATAATCAATATTATTGAAATCGTTATTGACTTTCCTAAACTCTGGTTGCATAATCTCACATATGGAGGTGGTTTTATGGCAAAACAGAATATTCCCGTCCAATGTCCTTCCTGCGGACAAGGCCTGATGATCGAAACGCTGAGGTGCCCGGTATGCAGCACCGCTGTCGCAGGCCAGTACCCGTTTTCGCGGTTCATGATGCTGCGTCCGGAGCAGCTGCTGTTCTGCGAGACGTTCCTGTTCTGCAGGGGGAACCTCAAGGATGTGGGCGCCATGTTGGACATCTCCTATCCCACGGCGCGCAACCGCCTGGACGAACTGCTTCTGGCATTGGATTTCGATGGCCACGGATCCGATGCGAAGCCGGACCGGATGGCGGTCCTGGAGCGCCTGAACCGCGGGGAGATCACGCACGATGAAGCATTGAGTCTACTCAAAGGAGGCAGATCCACATGAAAGAAGAAGTGTTGAAAGTCCTGGAAATGCTGCAGCAGGGACAGGTCACCGCCGAACAGGCCGCCCAGCTGATCGAGGCGCTCGAGGTGCCGGCCAAGGCCGAGACGGATGCGGCGGCGACCCCGGACACCGCCGCATCGGGCGCTAAACCCAAACGCCGGATGCGCATCACGGTCACCTCTCCCAAAGGGGACAACGTCAACATCAAGATCCCGACCCGCCTGGTCACGGCCGGGGTCAAGATCAGCAAGTATTTCACCAAAAAGAACGGCGATCAAGACAGCGGCATGAAAGACCTCGACTGGGATGATCTCAACGTCGCCATTCGCCAGATGATCGAGGACAATGAAGAGGGCGAGATCATGGACATCGTCTCGGAAAAAGGCGATAACATCAAGATCTGGCTCGAGTAGCAGCCTCCTCCCGGTTGGAGCATTCATCCCGGACACCGGTTTTGCCTTTGACATATAGGCAAAGCCGGTGTTTCCATATATGATACTGTTTGAATCGAATCCGCAGTCATGCGGTGTCCGGCAAAGGAAGTAAACGATATGCAGGAAAACGATACGCTGAGTTACGGGTCTTTCGAGGCAGCCGTCGAACGGAGCCTCAAGCTGGAAGAACAGTTGGCCTTGCACCCGGAGCAATACCGGGTCTTGACCGGCGACCGCCCGACCGGACGGCTGCACATCGGCCACCTGTTCGGTTCCCTCCGGAATCGCGTCCGGCTGCAGGATCTCGGCGTCCGCACCTTCATTCTGATCGCGGACTATCAGGTGCTCACGGACCGCGACACGTTCGAGAACATCGCGGACAATGTCCACAACCTGGTCATCGATTACATGGCGGTGGGGCTCACACCGGAATCCGGCAAGACCTGCATTTTCCCGCACAGCCATGTGCCCGAGCTCAACCAGCTTCTGCTCCCCTTCCTCACGCTGGTCACCAATGCCGAGCTGAACCGCAATCCGACGGTCAAGGAGGAGATCCAGGCCTCCGGGCGGACGAGCATCAACGCGGGCATGTACACCTATCCCGTCCATCAGGCCGCAGACATCCTGTTCTGCAAGGCGAACGTGGTCCCGGTCGGCAAAGACCAGCTGCCTCACCTCGAGATCACGCGTACGATCGCGCGCCGGTTCAATGAACGGTTCGCGGGCAACCAGCCCGTCTTTCCGGAACCTCAGCCCCTGCTGAGCCAGGCCCCGGTGATTCTCGGGCTGGACGGTTCCCAAAAAATGAGCAAGAGCCGCGGTAACGCGATCCTGCTGTGCGATACCGAAGACACGACCGCGGCGTTGATCAAAAAGGCAAAGACCGACTCGAACCGCGTCATCACATATGATCCGGTCAACCGGCCGGAAGTGGCGAACCTGTTGATGCTGATCTCCTGCTGCACCGGGGACAGTCCCGAAGCGATCGCGGACCGGATCGGCGACGGTGGGTCCGGCAGCCTGAAAAAGCTCCTGACCGAATGCCTGAACGAGTATGTGCGGCCGATCCGCGCACGACGCAAAGAAATCGAGAAAGAGCCCGAAACCATCCGCGCGGTGCTGCGTCAGGGCATCGATGAAGCGCGGGAAATCGCTGCGGCGACGCTCTCGGAAGTGCGCAAAGTCATGAACATGGAGATCTGACGAGGCAGCGGATTTACCCCCCGATTTCCATCTCGGCGTCACGCATCCCGTCACCGACCGCCCGGAGCATCGCGAAAGTCGCCCCATCGTAATGGCCGAGCGACAGGCCGTCGATGCCGCACTGCGCGATGAGCCGGATGCTTTCCCGGATGATTTCGGGTGTGGCTTTCGGCCGGATGCCGATGGCGGCCAGGACCGGCATATCAAAGCCCACACCCCTGCGGATCCGGTCGATCTGCTGCTTTTTCACATAGAGCCGGCGCACATCGCCGGTCTGTTCGGAATAATCCGAATCACGGACCGAATCCACGCAGTCGCGCAGATCCCGGTGGCGGATGCCCATGAATTCCTGGAATTCAAAGCAATGGTTCAGCCGGAACTCCACGTTGGGGTTCGCGGATTTCACCGCCGCCCGGATCTCCTTCAACAGCGAGGCCACACAGTCCATCCGGTACGACATCCACTGGAACACGCCGGGGAATTCCAGCAGCAGCGCCCCGCTCGAGATTCCCGAGGTCAGGAGCAGGTCCTTCTCGATGCGCAGTTCCCCGATCATGGCGTTGGACAACCGGTGCATCCGCCTCGCGTCCCGCAGGATCAAGTCCCAGTCATACCCCAGCGCCGTCGCTCTTTTCCGGCAGGAATCGCAGAAACATCCGCCGTTGACCGTATGCAGCGTACGTTCGAGGTCGCTCCGGTCCGGACTGTTGATCGACGAAGCGTTGCCGGAAGCGAACAGGAGCAGGCAGGTCTGGATGAAATCGATGTCGTGGTTCTTGACGGACTCGTGGAATAGTGTCCGCAGGTAGGCGCGCACATCCTCGTTGCCAAGGCACAGCCAGCTCCCGCCGATCGGGGTTCCATCGATGTCCTTCTGGAGGATTTCCGGCGTTTCCGATAGCGTCTTCTCCGTGTCCAGGACGGTGTGCGACAGTTCCAGCCCGACTTTCAGCCCACGTCTCCGCGCGCTTGCCGACAGGACGTCCATCCAGTCGGTGTCCTTGAGAAAATCCCGCTCCGTGCGCATGGGGCGGAGCGGCATCCCGTCGAACGCCTGTTCCGGAACGCGGTAATAGATCCGGCTGTTCTCGGGGATGTAGTATTTACGTTTCGGGTTGTGCGGATAGTAGGCATCGGTCAGCGGCCGCTTTTCCCAGTGCATCAGCCCGATGAGGTAGACACTGTTGGCATTTGCCATGCCGGTTACATTGTCCAGGCAGGTCTCCACGCCCTCGTCCGCCAGGTCCCAGGGATACAGGCTTGCCGCCACTTCTTTGATAAACATGATGACCCCTCCCGGTTCACACCTCTTTACGGACGATCGTAAACCCGTTGCATTCTTTGTTTTTCTGGAACCCGTTTTTCAAGTACATCGCCAGATGTCCGTGGTATTGGCCAAAACAGTCCAGTCCCTCATCGGCCGGATAGGCCTCGACACCGGAAAAGCCTGCGCCCGCGGCATCGGCACACACCCGGTCAAGCAGCCGGGCGGCCAATCCCAGCCGTCGGAAAGCCGGAGCAATGACAAAGCAGACGACCGAAAGGATACGGTCCTCCTCCTCTTTATCCCATAGCTCCGGGATGGACCGCAGGCGCCGGTATCCGGTGCGTTCGCCGGCATTGCACCAACCGGCCGGCTTGCCGTCCACATACAGCAGGTATCCCCGCATTCGTCCGTCCGAGATGTATTCGGCCGCCTGTACGCGGATTCTGGCCTTGTCCAGCTTTTCGCGCTCCGGCGCGTCGGAGTCGTTAAAATGGTAATACAGGCAGTAGCACCAGGACCATTCCGGATGGTCGCTGAACGCATCGCGGTCAAAAAAGTCCAAAAAATCATCCGCCAGGTCCGGAGTCAGAACCCGAATCTCCGTGTTCACTGCCGTACCCCCGCTTTCATTAGTCGAATACGATCGCAACCTTTCCGCATCGGCCTTCCGCAATCAGACGGTATGCCTCTCCC
>CAZNGQ010000025.1:0-18056 GCA_964572095.1 uncultured Oscillospiraceae bacterium | reverse complement strand
TCCCGCCAGTTGTCTGGTCCGACATCGTCCCAGACGGGCACTGTATCATCAGCTTTGCGCGTCCTGACCGCGGATTGCCGGATCAGGTCTGTGTCGTGACCGGCTGGCTGTCAAAGCCCGGACAAATGGCGGCATGCGTGCCCGGACGGCTTCTGGTACGGATTGAAGCGACGTCGGGAGAAGGCGCCGGGGACCCCGGCGTCGATGTGGTGTCCCAATGACCGGCGTATCGCGCAGATTGACGCGGGGAGCCATGCTGGTTTCCCTGGCACTGGTGCTCTCGCTAATCGAGCGGTTGATCCCGCTGGACCTGCTCGTACCGATCCCCGGTGTGAAACTGGGCCTGGCCAATATTGTGACCCTCTTTGCGCTGACTTCACTCGGCTTCCGTGACGCCTCGGTCATCCTGGCCCTTCGCATCGGGATACTCGGCCTGATCAACGGTCCTGTGCCGCTGATCATCTCCGCTTCGGGAGGGCTGCTGTCCCTCCTGCTCATGTGGCTTCTCCTGCGCGGGAATGGCAGGGTTGTCTCACTGATCGGCGTCGGAATGGGCGGCGCGGCCGCCCACAATACCGGACAGGTGATCGCGGCAAGCCTCATACTTGGAAACCCGGCGCTTCTCGTCACGTATTTGCCGCCGTTGCTGCTGGCCGGTCTCTTGACCGGAATACTGACCGGATCCGCTGCGATCCCCGTCTGCCGGATTCTTGCCGGCCCGAAAGGAGAAAAGACATGAATGTGATCATTACTTCCCTGATGGGGATGGAGTCCCTTGTCGGGGAGGAGTTGCGCGCGCTTGGCTATCCGTCCGAGGCGATTTCGGTCCAGAACGCGATGATCGTTCTCGATGCCGGGGACGACTATGCCTCCGCCTGCGCTCGGATCAACCTGTGGACACGGTGCGGAGAGCGCGTCCTGCTCGAATTCGGGCGTGCGCCCGCACTGGATTTCGATGCCCTGTTCGATGCCGCCAGGGCGATGCCGTGGGAAGACTGGATCGCTGACGGACAGGTCATCCTGGTGGACGGGTATTCCCGGAACTCCGCCCTCTTCGGAGTCTCCGCCTGCCAGTCGATCATCAAGAAAGCCGTTGTCGACCGCTTGTCCTCCGTTCGCGGAATCGCCGCAGGCGGGCGGCTGCGGGAAGACCCCGCCCGTGGATCCGTCCAGATCCGGTTCAGCATCGTGAGCGACATCGTTTCCTTTATGGCGGACACGTCCGGCGCGGGTCTCCACAAACGGGGATACCGTCCGCTCCGCAACGTGGCGCCCATCCGCGAGACCCTGGCCGCCGCGCTGACACTGCTTTCCCTCTGGAGCCCGCGATCGGACGAGGCGCTTCTGGATCCGTTCTGCGGATCCGGAACCATTCCGATCGAAGCCGCGCTCATCGCGGGTCACATGGCCCCCGGCCGGAACCGGCCTTTCGCCGGAGAATCGTGGCATGTCCTGGGGCCGTCGGTCTTCGCCGCGGCGCGAGAAGAGGCGGCGGATATCGAAGCGCAGTACCGGTCGGGCGAGTTCCGCCTGTTCGGAAGCGACATCGACGGCGGCATGGTCGCCTTGTCGGAAGAAAACGCGAAACGTGCCGGCGTTGCCGACAAGATCCGGTTTTTTCGTGCCGATGCCATCGGCGCGAACGACTGGAACGATACGGCTGGCGCGCTGCCGATATCAGGTTTGGATCGCAGGTACCTGGACCGGATCACAGGCACATCCCGCCGCCTGATCATCTGCAACCCCCCATACGGCGAACGCCTGCTCGATCCGGTGCTGGCTCACGCCATCCAGGTCGGCATCGGGGCCGCCTGCCTTCCGGGCGGGCATCTGCGCGACGACCTCCGGCTGACCGTGATCACCTCGGACGAGGAGTTCGAGCGGTCGGTCGGCGCGCGTGCCGACAAGCGGAGGAAACTGTACAACGGCATGATAAAATGTACCATGTACCATTACTTCCGACATGTGAACCGATAAGGAGTGCCAAGATGATCGCTCTGTTACTGGTCGCCGGATATGCAACGCGATTATATCCTCTTACGATAGACATCCCCAAGGCGCTGCTGCCGATCGACGGCAGGCCTCTGCTGGACTACATCACCGACCAGATCGACTCGCTCGACGGTGTCTCCCGCACCGTCGTCGTCAGCAACAGCCGGTTTGCGGACGCGTTCCGCGACTGGGCGAAGACACGCGCCGGAGGGGTACCCATAACCATCCTCGACGACGGGACCACGGAAAACGGCACCCGTCTCGGGGCGGTCGGCGACATACGCTTCGCCATCGAGCATGCCGGGATCGACGAGGACCTCCTGGTGCTCGCCGGGGACAACCTGTTCACGTTCAAGCTTTCGGACGCGTTCGCGTTCTTTCGCGAACGCGGCGAGGACACCATCCTTGCCGGGCATCTCGGTCCGGAGGAGGACGCGCGCCGCTTTGCCGTCGTGGAGCTGGACGAGAACGGCCGGATCCTGCATCTTGAAGAGAAACCGGCACATCCGCGCACCAACACCGTCGCGTATGCCGTCTATTTCTACCGCAAGGATACGCTCCCGCTCATCGGGACCTATCTGGACGAAGGCAACAATCCCGATGCGCCGGGACATTTTCCGGAATGGCTGTACCAGCGGAAGCCGGTTAGCGCCTATTTGTTTGACGGGAAATGTATTGACATCGGAACGCCGGAAGTATACGAACGCGTGAAAAACGGATTCGAAAATGTCCGCCACCCGTGAACAGTCAGCACACCTGATTCCCCTGATCCGTGTTGAAAAAGCCTGAAATAAGGGTTTCACATACTCCGTTGCGGATGTCAATTGTTTTTTGGAAACTGAAAAAAAGAACTTCTGGTGCGTGATTTCGCGCAAACATCCAGATGAAAACCCTGAAAGCCCTGTCCTGTGGGTTATTCACAGGTTTATCCACAGTTTCCACAGTGGAGGGAATGGAAGAATGAAGGATTTATTGAAAAAAATGGCTGATCGGGCACGCAGCGCGGCCTGGATCATGCAGGATCTTTCCACGTCGGACAAGGACGAGGCGCTTGACCGGATCGCTGCGGCGCTGGAGGCGCGCGCGCCGGATATCGAGGCGGAAAACGCCCTCGACCTCGCCCGCGGCGAGGCGGCCGGACTGCCCGAACCGCTGATGAAGCGGCTTCGTTTCGACCGAAACCGCATCCTGCAGGCCGTCGCCGGCGTCCGCGATGTCCGGAGACTGTCCGACCCGGTAGGCCGGACCAGGCTGTCGCGCCGTCTGGACGAAGGACTGGAACTCTATCAGGTCGCCTGCCCCATCGGGGTCATCGGCATCATTTTCGAGTCCCGCCCCGACGCGCTCGTGCAGATCTCCACGCTTTGCCTGAAGAGCGGCAACGCGGTCCTGCTCAAGGGCGGGTCCGAAGCCGGGGCGACCAACCGCATCCTGGCGGACGTCATTGCCGGAGCCTGTGCCGGGACCGGCGTGCCGGACGGATGGATCGGCCTGATGGAATCCCGCGAGGATGTCGGCCGCCTCCTGGAGATGGACGAGCAGGTGGATCTGCTGATCCCCCGGGGATCCAACGCCTTTGTCCGCCATATCATGGACAACACCCGGATTCCGGTGCTCGGGCACGCCGACGGCGTCTGCCATACCTATGTCGACGCGTCGGCGGACATCCCGATGGCCATCCGCGTCTGTCTCGACGCGAAGACCCAGTACGTCGCGGTCTGCAACGCAACGGAAACGATTCTTGTGCACCGGTCGGTCGCGGCTGCGGCCGTACCGGCTCTGGCGTCGGCATTCGGCACTGCGGGAGTCGAGGTGTTCGGCGACGACGACGTCCGGGGGATGACCGGCTGCTCTCCGGCGGACGACTGGCATACGGAGTATCTGGACTACAAGGTTTCCATGCGCGTGGTGGACAGCCTGGACGAAGCCATCGGACATATCAACCGGTACGGTTCCCGCCATACGGACGCCATCCTCACACGGGATGCCGAGGCCGCCAGGCGCTTTCTGGCACGCGTCGATTCCGGGAACGTGTTCTGGAACTGCTCCACCAGGTTCAGCGACGGATTCCGTTACGGATTCGGCGCCGAGGTCGGCGTCAGTACGTCCAAGATCCACGCGCGCGGCCCTGTCGGCCTCGAGGGGCTGATGACCTACAAGTATAAACTGCTGGGACACGGGGATATCGTCGCGGACTTCTCAACGGGCGCCCGGACGTTCCATCACGAGGATTTGGACAGGACTTGCCCGGTTTAGCTTGGATCGGACACCGGGGTAGTGATAGAATAAACGCAGATTGGACACCGGGAGGAAAATTGGATGAAAATCGCCTTTGGCAGCGACCACGCGGGATACCAGCTCAAGAGAACGGTGCTTGAGCATCTCTCCGCAAGAGGGTTCGACTGCGTCGACTGCGGCACCGATACCGCGGAAAGCCCGGCCAGCTACGTGCCTGCCGCCGTCACGGTGGCGGACCTTGTGAACCGCGGCGAAGCCCGCTTCGGCATTCTGGTCTGCGGCACCGGCCTCGGCATCTCGATCTCCGCCAACAAGATCGACGGCATCCGCGCGGCCTTGTGCACCAGCGAATACATGGCGCGCATGTCGCGCCAGCACAACGACGCGAATATTCTGGCTCTCGGATCACGCGTGGTCGGGACCGGATTGGCCTGTGCCATCGCGGATGCCTTCCTGGAAGAGGAATTCGAGGCGGGCGGCCGGCACCAGGTCCGCGTCAACGAAATGATGTCCCTCGAAAAATGACCCTTCCCACTGAATCCACGGCGGTCGCGCAGCCGCTTCCGTCTAATATGGAATACGACAAGGAGAGACTCATGAACGACAACAGCGTCTTCATTTTCGATCACCCGCTGATCCAGCACAAAATCTCGCTCCTCCGGGATAAACTGACGACCACCAAGGAATTCCGGGAGTTGGTCAACGAGGTGTCGCTGCTCATGGCCTATGAGGTCACCCGTTCGCTGCCTCTCAAGGAGATCGACATCGAAACCCCGATCGCCGTGGCCCGGTCCAAGGTCCTGGGCGGCAAGAAACTGGCGCTTGTGCCCATCCTTCGTGCCGGGCTTGGCATGGTCGACGGCATGCTTCAGCTCATCCCGATGGCCAAGGTAGGCCACATCGGCCTGTACCGCGACCCGGAGACCCGCGAGCCTGTGGAGTATTACTGCAAGCTTCCGACCGACTGCGCGGAGCGTGAGGTCATCATCCTCGACCCCATGCTGGCCACCGGCGGATCCGCTTCCGCCGCGGTTGGCTTCCTCAAGCAGCGAGGCATCACAAGCATCAAGTTCGTGTGCCTGATCGCCGCTCCCGAGGGGGTTGCGCGCCTGACACATGATCATCCGGACGTCCCCATTTTCTGCGCGGCGCTGGATGAGAAGCTGAACGACCACGCCTACATCGTACCGGGACTGGGCGATGCCGGCGACCGCCTGTTCGGCACAAAATAACACCGATCCAGCACGTTTCAACGGCATGTAAACCACAAATCGGACAATCCTGCCAAAGTCGGCACTCATGACTTGGCCGGATCGTCCGATTTGTCTATTATGAGCAGGCGTGTTCAATTGACAATACAGGAAGCCGTCCTATAATTGTCTGATAGTCGTTTCAATGTTATAGAGGTAGTGCCGTGCGGCCTTCATGGGACAGTTATTTCATGCAGATCACCGAATTGGTGAAAACCCGCTCGACCTGTCTGCGCAGGCAAGTCGGGGCGATCATTGTGCGTGACCGCCGCATGGTCGCAACCGGGTACAACGGCGCGCCGTCCGGTGTGGCGCATTGCGCGGAAGTCGGTTGTCTCCGCCAGCAGCTCGGGATTCCCTCCGGGGAGCGGCACGAACTGTGTCGTGCCATCCACGCGGAACAGAACGCCCTCATCCAGGCGGCCCGATACGGCTCCGTCGTTTTGGGCGGTACGCTGTACGTCACCTGCCAGCCATGTTCCCTCTGTGCGAAGATGCTGATCAACGCAGGCATTGTCCGGATCGTATTCAAGGGTGACTATCCGGACGAACTGGCCACCTCGATGCTGCAGGAAGCCGGCGTCGAGATGGTCCGATTCCAGGAACAGGAGATCGGGTCGGAGACATGAGTGGGTGGCAGGCTTTTGTCCAGGCTTTGAAAGACAATCTCGCCGAGCGGCTGCGCATCGGCGACATCGGCGAGGAGATGACGCATCTCATCACGCCGCGAACCATGTTTTCCCTTGACCTGCTCGGCCGATCGATTCCGGTGACCGACGCGGTCGTCGTGACCTGGGGCGTCATCGGGGTCCTGTTCGTGGTCGCGCTGATTCTCGGCCGTTCGTTCAAGCCGGTTCCCAAGGGCAGGCAACTGCTGACCGAGGGCCTGATCGGGGCGCTGGTATCCCTGTGCAAAGCCAACGACCTGAATGACGAGCAGACGGACCGGGTTGTCCCCTTTGTCGGTTCCGTGGCGCTCCTGATCGCTCTGGCCAACATCTCCTCCTTCATCGGCATCGCGCCGCCAGCGAAGAACCCCGGCTACTGTTTCGGCCTGTCGATCCTTTCCGTGTGTTTCGTTGTATACACCGGCTTCCGTTTTGTGGGGGCGAAAGGCATGTGGAAGAGCATCTCCACCCCGGTCGGCCTGGTGGTGCCGTTCCGGATCCTCGACTATATCATTCGAATACTCTCGCTTGCCCTGCGGTTGTTCGGCAATGTGTTCGGCGCATATATTCTCATGGAGTTTGTACGCATCATCGTTCCGTTCGGTCTTCCCGGCATCCTCGGACTCTGGTTCGACCTTGCGGACGGCATTCTCCAGGCAGTCATCTTCACTTATCTGACGGTCATGTATGTCGGTGAAATCATGGAAGCCAACCATACATCATCCGGACATGGGAAAAAGAAGACGCAGGTCCCCGCCACCCGCTGAACGCGGGTGACCGGCGGATGACCGCCGGCACAAGGGCCTGTTGTCGTATTCGGAAATACAAACGGAGGTCGGGTACATGGATCAAGGATTAATCGCATTGGGTGCGGCACTCGCAATCGGACTGGTAGGCGCCTGCGCCGCCCTCGGCATTTCGCTGGCCACGGGCAAGGCGCTGGAGTCCACGGCGCGCCAGCCGGAAATGGCAGGACGAATCCAGAGCGTCCTGATGATCGCCATCGTTTTTATCGAGTCGGTTGCGATCTATGCTCTGGTCATCAGTCTGCTGCTTATCTTCGCGTTCTGAGCAGGCGCACGGTCGCGGTTCCCGTCCATGCAGCGCGTGGACGGACGCCGCCTGGAAAAGGTGGGATGCATTTTGTTCACTCCTGAAGCTATCGCAGGCTATCTTGTCACGATCGTGTTCACCATCATCGATGTGCTGGTGGCGTATCTCATCCTCAAGCATTTCCTGTTCCGACCCGCTCTGAAGTTCATGCGGAAGAGGGAAGCCGGAATACGGGAACAGCTGGAGGATGCCGCGCGCCGCGAAGCCGAAGCCGAGATCCAATACCAGGAATCGGCGAAGCAGATCGAGGAAGCGAAGCGGGACGCCTCGCAGATCGTTTCCGATGCCCGGCTTGCCGCGCAGAACAAGACCGACGCCATCCTGGCCCAGGCCAAGGATGAAGCGTCCGGCATCATCTCCAAAAGCAATGTGGAGTGCGACCGCATGCGCACCACCCTTCTGGAAGGCATGCGCAGCGAGGTGGCTGACCTGTCGGTGCGGATCGCCTCCCGCGTCATCCGCCAATACATGGACGAAGGCCGCCAGCGCGAACTGGTCGAGGGGCTTCTCGACGATGAAATACACGGCAAGGCGGCTCCCTTTGAACCCGCCGCCGGGCAGACAGGTGCGGTGGAATGAGCAACCCGGTACTCCGAGTCATCCGTATCGTCACGGCGGCGCCCATCCATCCGGAGAAAGCCGCTTACATCGCGGCGCGTTTTGCGGAACAGAACGGAATCGCGCATTACGAGATGAAGCAGGCGGTCGACGAGTCGTTGATCGGCGGGATTGTCATCTTTGCGGGCGACTTCCGGTATGACTACAGCATCAAGGGGCAACTGGCCCGTATCGCTTCCCGGCTCAAGGACGCGGATCCGGTCGGGAACATCGAACCGGAGGACGATTTCGGCGCGATCATCCGTTCGACTCTGGAAAAGAGCCTCGACGGATTTGACGAACCATCCGTGGCCGGCGGACAGGATCTCCTGTTTACCGGCGGCATGCAGTCCATCCCGGAGGAGGAGCGCAACCGCCAGCTTGTGGTGGACGGCCTGCAGGAAACCCTTTCCGCCATTTCCTCCCGGTTCTCCGTGGACGAAGTGGGCCAGGTACTCCGTGTCAGCGACGGCATCGCTTATGTCAGCGGACTCGAAAACTGCCTGAACGGCGAACTGATCGCCTTTTCGACCCGCACGTTCGGCATTGCCATGAACCTGGAGCCCGATCAAGTGGGCGTCATCCTTCTGGGCGAGATCCTGGATGTCCATGAGGGAACCGTGTGCAAGCGCACCGCCCGCGTCACGGAGGTTCCGGTCGGCAAGGAAATGCTGGGCCGCGTTGTCGATCCGCTGGGAGTGCCGATCGACGGCCTGGGCGCGATCGGTTCGCGCAAGCGCCGCCCGATCGAAGCCGAGGCGCCGTCCATCATCGACCGGCAACCGGTCGACACGCCGTTGATGACCGGAATCACCGCCATCGACGGCATGACTCCGATCGGGCGCGGACAGCGTGAACTCATCATCGGAGACCGCCAGACCGGCAAGACCGCGATCGTCATCGACACGATCATCAACCAGCGCGGCAAAGGCGTTTACTGCATCTATGTCGCGATCGGTCAGAAAATGTCCACCATCGTCTCGGTCGTCAACACGTTGCGCAAGAACAACGCGCTGGAGTACACTACAGTCGTGGTCGCCAGCGCCAGCATGCCCGCTTCGTTCCAGTACATCGCGCCCTATTCCGGATGCGCCATGGCGGAGGAGCTCATGCTCAACGAGAACGCGGATGTCCTGATCGTCTATGACGACCTGACGAAACACGCCCAGGCCTACCGTGCGCTTTCCTTGCTCCTGCGCCGTCCGCCCGGCCGTGAAGCGTATCCGGGCGACGTGTTCTATCTGCACTCGCGCCTGCTGGAACGCGCTGCGCGCCGGTCGGAAAAACTCGGCGGCGGATCCATCACCGCGCTGCCGATCGTCGAGACCCAGAGCGGAGACATCTCCGCCTACATACCGACCAATGTCATTTCGATCACGGACGGACAGATCTATCTGGAGAGCGAACTGTTTTTCTCCGGCCAGCGTCCCGCGATCAACGTCGGCCTGTCGGTTTCCCGGGTCGGCGGCGCCGCGCAGACGAAGGCGATGAAGAAAGTCGCCGGTCCGCTGCGCATCAACATGGCCCAATACCGCGAATTGGCCGCTTTTTCCCAGTTCGGTTCGGAACTGGACGAGGAGACCCAGCGTGAGCTGCGCCGGGGCGAACGCCTCAGCGAGGTTCTGAAACAGCCGCAGTACAGGCCGGTTCCCATGGAGGAACAGGTGGTCATGCTGCACATAGCGAATCAGGGCGGCTTCTCCAGTATTCCGCTGGATGACGTCCACACGTTCTTTGATGATTTCATCGAGCACCTAAAAATGACGGTGCCGGATCTGCTGGATATCATCGCGGACACCGGGGTGTTCGACGAGGCCACCATCACCCGCGTGAACAACTCCCTTGAAGATTTCCGCCCGCAGTGGTTGGCAGAGTCCTATCCCGACATGCATTCGGAAAAACGGGCCTGACGGGAGTCGTTTGATATGGAGCAACTGAACGATATCCGGAAAAGGATCCGAAGTGTCACCGACATCCAGCAGATGACGCGTGCCATGCAGCTGATCAGCGCGGTGAAAATGCGCCACGCCCGGTCACAGCTCGAGAACGCGATGCCGTATTTCCTTCGCTGCGCAGAGACGATGATCGAGATCCAGAAGAGCGACGCCCGGTTCGACAGCCGGTTCTTCTCCCTGCGCCAGAAGAAGGAAGGGGAGACCTGGAGAATCGCCTATTTCATCATGACCGGCGACCAGGGATTGGCCGGAGCCTACAACCTGAACGTCATCAACACCGCTGAAACCTACATCCGCGACAAGAAAAGGGAGAACGACGCCAAGGGATTGGTGACAGAAACCCAGTTGTTTGTTTGCGGCACAATCGGAAAGGACAGACTGATCCGTTCGGGGTTCAATGTCGCGGCGGATTTCAACTATCCGATCAACTCGCCCACCTACTATCGGGCACGCGACATTTCGGATTTCGTCATGGACCTGTTCGAAACCGGAAAGGCCGACCTGATTTACTTCATCTACACCCGGATCATCTCCGCCATCAACATGCACCCGATGATCACGCGTGTCGTCCCGGTCAACACGGAGGCGCTCCAGCAGCTGGTTCCGCCCGAAGCGCTGATCGCCGAGCGCGCGATCGGAGCGGAGGAAAGCGTGGAATACTATCCGGACGCCGACGAGGTTCTGGATTTCCTTACGGACACCTATCTTAACGGCATGGTCTACGGAATCCTGACCGAAGCGTTCGCCAGCGAGCAGACCGCCCGCATGATGGCGATGGACAACGCAACAAAAAACGCAAAAGACATGCTCGACGCCCTGACGCTGAAAAGCAACCAGGCCCGCCAGGAAAGAATCACCAACGAGCTGACGGAAATCGTCAGCGGCGCTGATGCGATCTCGGCCGGCAAGTAAGCGAGGAAGACAACATGGCCATCGGAACAGTCACCCAGATCATCGGACCGGTCATCGACATCCGGTTTGCGGAAGGCCAGCAACCGGACATCCAGGAGATGATTGTCATCCGCGAGGGTGACAGGGAGGTCCATGCGGAAGTCCTGCAGCAGCGCGGCGAGGGTCTTGTCCGCTGTGTTTCCTTTGAAGCGACCGAAGGATTGAGCCGAAACGCCGCCGCGGAATCCTCAGGCAACCCGGTTCTTGTTCCTGTTGGCGATACCGTTATCGGGCGAATGTTCAACGTGCTCGGAATGCCGATCGACGGACAGGAGGCGCCTGTCGCCGCCGAGGCCTGGCCGATCCACCGTCCCGCGCCGAGCTTTACCGACCAGTTCCCGGAAGAACGGATCCTGGAAACCGGAATCAAGGTCATCGACTTGCTGGTCCCATACAGCCGGGGCGGCAAAATCGGTCTTTTTGGCGGTGCGGGCGTCGGAAAGACGTTCCTGATCCTGGAGCTGATCCGCAATATCGCCACGGAGCATGGCGGCATTTCCGTCTTCGCCGGAGTCGGCGAGCGGTCCCGCGAGGGCAACGACCTGTGGAACGACATGAAGGAGTCCGGTGTCCTGGGGAAGACCGTCATGGTGTTCGGCCAGATGAACGAAACCGCTGGCGCCCGCATGCGCGTGCCGCTGACCGCGCTGACCATGGCGGAATATTTTCGAGACATCCAGCACAAGGATGTGCTTCTTTTCGTCGACAATATCTTCCGGTTCATCCAGGCAGGTTCCGAGGTTTCCGCGCTTCTTGGCCGCATCCCCTCCGCCGTCGGCTACCAGCCCACGCTGGCCAATGAAGTCGGCGCCCTTCAGGAGCGCATCACTTCGACCCGCAATGGAGCGATCACATCGATCCAGGCCGTCTACGTGCCTGCTGACGACCTGACCGACCCTGCTCCCGCCACGACATTCGCCCATCTGGACGCGATCACGGTCCTGTCCCGGTCGGTCGTCGAACTGGGAATCTACCCGGCAGTCGATCCGCTGGAATCCTCTTCCCGTATCCTGACGGAGGCGGTCCTTGGGCATGAACATTACCGAACCGCCCGGAAAGTGCAGGAAACCCTGCAGCGATATAAGGAACTGCAGGACATCATAGCGATTCTCGGCATCGAGGAGCTGAGCGAAACGGATAAGCTGACGGTCGCCCGAGCGCGGAAAATCCAGCGTTTCCTGTCGCAGCCTTTCTTTGTCGCGGAAAACGCGACCGGATATAAAGGCAAGTATGTTCCGCTTGAGGATACGATCCGGGGCTTTGGCGAAATCATCTCCGGTGGTGTGGACGCCATCCCCGAAAGTTATTTCTTCATGCGCGGCAGCATAGACGAAGTGCACGATGCCTACGCGGCATCGAGGTAGGGACCATGGCGGACGGCGGTAAAATCCGGCTGGAAATCATTACACCGTACGGCGTCTTCTATGACAGCGTCGTGGATTCCGTCACGGTCCGTGTCAAGGATGGCGAGATGGGGATCATGCATATGCATACCCCGATGGTCGCCGCGCTTGTTCCGGGGGAGACCCGCATGCTGGAGGACGGCGTCTGGAAGTTCTGCGCCACGACGAACGGATATGCCGAGATCGGGCACGACCTCGTCATCGTCGTCGTCTCCGCCGCGGAATGGCCTGAGGCCATCGACGTGGCACGGGCGGAAAAAGCCCTGGTCCGCGCGAAGGAGCGGTACATCTCCGATCGTTCGCTTCCGGCACTGGCTTCCCGCGACCGGCATGCGATGGAACGGGCGAAGACACGGATCGATGTCGCTGGCAAGCATGCCAGGAAGCCCGAAGCGCATGGCAACCGGCCTCATTAGTCCGCAATGAAATAGAATTCCCGGTCCGCGATTCCGATCCTGCACCGGTCCGGCAGCAGCACTTGCACGTGGCGATCCAGCCGCCTGCCATCCAGTCTCGTCCCGTTGACCGATCCCAGGTCGGTCAGGTAGAACACCCCCTCCTGACGTGTGATCCGCGCGTGCACCCTGCCGACCGAAGCATCGGGAATCGCCAGATCCACCGCATCCGGATCCCTGCCGAGAAGAAACTCCGCGGTCAAAACATACGCCCGCATCCCCTGGGTCTCTTCCGGGGTGCCGGGTTCGCCCTCCGACAGGAATCCAAGCCGCTCCGACATGTCGTTTTGCGAAATCGGGGACGTCGGAGCGCCCAACCGGCCCGATTGGCCGAACCGCGAGAACACGGCCGGAATCAAGCCTGAGACGCGAACGTCCCTGCGCAGTTTTTCCAGCATGTCAGTCAGGGAACGCCGACGTGCGGCTGCGACCCCGGAATGACGTCCCGGAGACAGCCGGATCGGCGAGCGTGCCGAAAACAGCAGGAATGCGTCAAACGCCGACATCAGGGCCAACGCTGCCGATACCAGAATGCGGTATCCGGCTGTTCCGGGCAGAACCAGACGGTGGACAGGCATCGCGCCAAAACGGATTATCAGCGGGATAGAGGCCAGAAGCAGCGGAATGCCGAATGCCAGGAGAAGCGTGATGATGCGCGAAACCCGGGTTCCGGGTTGTTTACGCTCATCCTGCAGGGAAGACCGAGGCGGTCCATCCGCACTGCGCGGATCCTTGTCCCCGTCCGCGATCCGGGATGACAGAAAGCGGAGAACCTGTTCCTCTCCCTCCGCGATCGCGCTTCTCAGTTCTTCCAGCAGGGCGTCCGGAACCCGCGACGGCTGCACTTCCTCAAGAATCGTCAGCAGACCGTTCGCGACAACGGAAAGGCCGCCCTCCGGGACAACCCCGTCCACCGGGATATAAGTCAGGACAGGATCAACGAGAATCGAAGGCTTGTCATGAACGTCTTTACCGTCATCATCCGCACGAAACCAGACCGAACCGACATCCAGCCTGAATCGGTGCCGGTCCAGCAGGAACTCCTCGGCACGTGCCATCGTTTCCATTATCCCAATGAGCGTCCCGCAGATCCAAGCCGCCGGCTGCCGTTCCTGAGCCAGAGCGGACCGCGCGCGGCATCCAAGCGAATGGAGGCCGTCACTGTGAAAAACCAGGTTGGTGATTGTTCCATCCTTCAGGCAGGAAACCGGCAGGATGAACGCCGGATGACAGCGGACAATCCACTCCAGTACGAACGACTGAACCTGTCCTCCATCGACTGCGACGCCATCGAGAATGTTCATGAAAGGCTGTCGATCACAATGTCGTCATTGAAGACCACCTCCATGATGCGCTTGGCGTAGTCCGTCAGCTGATCGCGAAAGACCAGCGCGATGCCGACAAGGACGGCGATCAGGATCACGACCTCCACTGTGCCGATGCCGGCCTTTGTTCGCAGATCCCTGGTGCGGGCGGATGGTTTCATGTGTTTCCTCTCTTTCTGGTGTGGCATGCCGAAGCGGAAAGCGTTCAACCCTGGAATGTTATCATGGCCGGGAGACCGGCCAGTGCGATGACGGCGACCAGGTCGAGTGTCATGGGAATCAGCAGACGCACCGCGTGTTCCTCCATCTGCTTCCGGATGGCATTCCGATAAACGGCCCAGCAGGCGGGCACCTGCATTCGAATCAGCGAGACCAGTTCCCGGCCGCCGGTCCGCTCGTATTGGGCCAAGAGCGACAGGGAAGCCTGAATTTCGGGAACGGCCATTCTCGCCGCAAGCCGGTCGAATCCGGCAGCGGCCGGCTGACCAGCCCGCGCAGCCGCCCGAATGCCTGCAATTTCAAGACCGAACGGCCCATCCGGATCCGGAAGGCTGGAGGCGCACAGTTCCAGTGCATTGGACAGAGAGATGCCGGAATAGAGAATCGCGGCCATCAGACCAAGAAAGACAGGGAAGTTGTGCAGGAACCCCCGCTGCATCCGAACCGCTTTCCGATGCAGATCCCGGTCCTGCAGGACCGGAAGAGCGATTGCCAGTGCCGGAACGCAGATCCAGGTGCCGCCGGCCATTACCAGGAGAAAGCCTGCGGCCGCGCCTGACACGGTCAGGAGAAACTTCTTGAACAAATGGCGCGCGATCCGGTCCGTATCCGTCTCACCGGAACGATCCAAGGCCCGATCCAGGCGCGAGCGATACACAGACGGCAGCCGCCGGACGAGACTGCGGGTGAAGGCCGGAAAGGCAGTTCGCTTCCCATCGGAATCCGCATGGGATTGCCGAATGGACGCAGCGGTCACCGGGCCGGTCAGTATCCGGAGTACAAGCGCCATGGAAAGAGCCGAAAGGACATACGCCCCCGCCATGATCCAGGCGCCGGACTCGGAGGACAGGACCGGATCGAGATAGCCTGGAGCCAGCCTGCGCAGAAGCACGGCAACGAGCGGAGGCATGGCGGCGATCGCCGTCGCTTCGGTCCGGCGCTGCGCCGTCTCGGCTTCGACTTCGTCAATCGCCGTCAGGGATTCCATGACCATGCGCTGTCCGGTCCGCAGCAATTCCATGATGCCGGTTCCGACAAACCGGGACGAAGCAAGGGCGATCATGACGGATTCAGCTTCGGGACAGCGCAGTTTCCGTGTAAACCGGATGATGGCCTGGGAGAAGGGTGTCCTGCTTTCCAGATCGCTGGCGAGCCCTCGAAGCGTTTCGGCGACGGGGGAGCGGGTACCCCACGCAATCCCGATCTCCCTGCCGGCCGCGATAAAGGCCGTATCCAGCGTATCGCCGACCGATACTCTGGACAGCAGGACCTGGAAAAGGAAGCCGCATTGCTCTTTTCGGACTCTTTCCTCCCGACGTGACATGCGGTAGACAGCGGACGGAGCCAGCAGAAGGGCTCCAAGCACCGCAGCCGCCCATCGTGCCGAACCATCCGGTACAAAGAGGCTGGACAACGCCAGGGAGCCGGCTGCGCTCAATAGGACCACCAGCAAAAGCTTTCCGGTTTTTTCCATGATCCAGCGCATTCCTTTCACGTTTCCGGACGACCTCCCTCCGCCGTGACAGGCGAAAGGCGGAATCCGTGCTCGTCATCCGGGCAGACCGACCGGATCTCGTCCACCACCCTCCGGCCGTCCGGGTACCGTTCCATGTGGACAACGAGATCGACGGCCGTTCCGAGCTGTCGAAGAATCGCGGAGTACGGGATACCGGAAGCGGACTGCGCCAGTGTCGCCAGTCGGAGGAGCATGTCCCGGCAGGAATTCCCGTGCCCTGTGCAGAGCGATCCCTTGTGTCCCGTGTTCAAAGCCTGGAGCATATCCGCGGCTTCCGGGCCGCGCACCTCGCCGATGATGATCCGGTCCGGTCTCAGCCGGAGCGAAGCACGGACCAGGCTGTCCAGTCCGACTTCCCCGTTTCCGTCCGGTCCGGCTGTCCGCGATTCGAGCCGTACCAGGTTATCCGGACCTTGAATCCGGAGCTCGGCGGAATCCTCGATGGTAACCACCCGTTCCGTGACGGGGATGCAGGAAGACAGGATGTTCAGGAATGTCGTCTTTCCTGAACCAGTCCCCCCGCAGATGAAGATGTTCTTCCGTTCCCTTACCGCCTGTGCGAGATAGGCGGCCTGGGAATCCGTGAGTGTCCCTTCCGTGACCAGGGCATCCATGCGAAGCCGGATGCCGGCGAATCGGCGTATCGTCAGAATCGGCCCGTCCGGAGCCACGGGCGGAAGGATCGCGTTGGCTCGCGAGCCGTCCGGAAGCCGGATGTCGGCGATCGGGGTGGACTGGCTCACAAGCCGGTTACCCCTGGAAAAGAGATGGACGATAAGATTGGACAGATGGTCCGCGTTTTCGAACCGGATCGGCGACTCGTGCAGTGTCCCGCCGGACTCGTAGAATACGTGGTCCGGGCCGTTGACCATGATTTCCGTGATTTCCCCGTCTTCCATCAGGGGTTGGAGGACATCGAATCCCCGCATGGCATGGAACAATTGCTCGATCATGCGCTGCTGTTCGGTCAGGGCCAGCCGGGATCCCGCCATCTCGCGCGCGGCGGTTCGCGCGATCACCCGCTTGAGTTCCCTGTCGTCCATTTCCGGATTCTCACAGAGGCTGTCCAGAACGGCCGTGGCGATCCGGTCACGGACCGGCCGGACCGGCGTCACCGCGTAAGTCACAACACTCATACCCATTCCTCCGATTCCAGGTGTTTGTCCGCCTTGACCGGTCGATTGATGTCCGGTCGACAGGGCGGATGGACCCGCACGCGGGTCAGGCGGCAGCAAACGGGAAGCCGGGCGGTCAAAGGAGCCATGCGCTCGTTGAAGCCGGATCGGGAATCGCTGTCCTGCGTGACGAGCAGCCGGAACTCACCGCACATGGCGAGAATGGCTGCGATGCCGTTGTCAGGCAGCTCCGCGAGGTCGACCAGGGCAAGAGAGCCGGCAGGCTGCCGATCCATCCAACGTGACAGGGCGGCGATGATTCTTCGAAGACTGTCGGGACCGCATTGAAGAAGATGTTCATGGCTTTCCGCAGGCGGAACGCAGAGCACGCCGGAGCGCGCTGGATGGAGATAGGTGCCCATGACCGCATCGTCGGGATCGTCCGTCATGGCATGGAGCAGAAGCTGCGTGAGCGAACTGCCGCCGTTGCCCGACATCGGGGTGCAAGCCGTCCGGTACGCCGGAAGAAGTGGCAGATAGACCGCCCGGCCGCCTTCTTCCTGGACTCCCGCATGGAGACGCTCGATGTAGCCTTTGCGGACCGGGTCGCAGGCATCGGACATCAAGCCGACGACCCGCGCCTGGCGGTGGACATTCGGATCGGTCTTTGGATGAGGAGGTTCGTCTGTCCGGATCATGCGGGCGATCGCGTCGGCGATCTCTCGGGCGCTTCCCAGTCGGCCCGGGCCCTCCACTCCATCCCACCCGGACGCCTCGTCGTCCCGGTCCCGGCAGATCCAGGGGGCAAGCCGGAGAACCGGTACGCTCGCATCCCCCTCCTGCCAGTCCCTGTATCCGCTTCCCGCGACGACCGCATCGGGTACCGGAACACCGGGTTCGACCGCACTTTGTCCCGTTGCTTCTCCATAGAGCATCCGGCAGCCGGGCAGCTGCTTTTCCAGATACGCACCCAGCGTTCTCGCATATCCGTCTTCCTGATCCAGAATCCGTATCCATCGCATGTCCGCCCCTCCGTACCCTGTCGATTCTAGCGATGGGCGTGAAAGCCGGGACCGCCATTCCATCGACAAATAGACTGAAAAAGTCCACGGAGAAACCGCTTGCATGAGAGGCGCGGGGATGATAAAATTCAAAGCAAATTTCATATGGTTTCATCTCTTATCGAGAGTGGCTGAGGGACTGGCCCTGTGACGCCCGGCAACCGGCAGTGATGCATCGGTGCCAAATCCAGCAGGCGG
>CAZNGQ010000024.1:0-18320 GCA_964572095.1 uncultured Oscillospiraceae bacterium | reverse complement strand
CGGCTTGCGGTACCGCATCAGCAGGATCTTGCCGAAGAGCGCGCGGTCCAGCGCCACGATGTCCCCGCCCACTTCCACGGTTTCATAGGATCCGCGCATGGCGTCCAGGAACCCGTCCACCGGGGCGATCCGATCGGGGCCGAAGGAATGCCGGTAATGCATCGGAATCACGGCCCCCGGCTTGAGCCTGGCCACCGTCTCCGCGGCCTGCGCGGCGTCGATCGTGTAAAAACCGCCCACCGGGATCAGCAGGAAATCCGGATTCCCGATCGCTTCTTCCTGCGCCGGTGTGAGCAGATGTCCAAGATCGCCCAGATGCGCGATGGAAAAACCGCCGGTCCGGACGATATGCACCAGATTGAGGCCCCTCCGGGCGCCGGCTTCGTCGTCGTGGAAGGTGTCCACCGTTGTGATGGCGACAGACGCGGCCGGATCGTCGGACAGAGGCAGCCGCTCGACCGCCTCCAGGCAGTTGTGGTCTCCGTGCCCGTGGCTGGCCACCACCAGGGACGCTTTCGTGTGGAGGGCGGGATAGCCGATTTTATCGTTGTAGGGATCGATCACGAGGGAGTTCCTACCGTTGTCGATCCGGAAACAGGAATGTCCGAGCCATTGGACCGTAGTCCTTCCATTGTGCGAGATTGCCATGGGATCCTCCTTGCCGTGGATGCCATCCCGGCGATGCAGGGCACCCGGATGCCTTTCCTTTCGCTTCTGTAATAATGATACAATAAAAGAGTCCCTCCGTTTCGTGTCGGACCCGATGTGCCGGCTGTCAGACGGAGCCGGCTTTAAAGGAAGGCGGGCACGGTATGCCTCCCCATGAAGCGTCAGTCGAATCCATCGTCTCCGTCACCGAAATCGGGTCTTCCGCCGTACGCATGCGTATCGTGCAGATCTCCGGCTCCGGCTGGCAGGAGGTCGAGACCCTGGAACAGCCCGTCCGGATCGGACGCGAGGTGTTCACGTCCCGCAGGATCAGTTTTGACAGCGTCGCGGCGCTTTCGCGCATCCTTGCGGGTTTTTCGCAGGTCATGAAGGAGTACGGGATCACGCGGTCGAGGGTCATCGCCACCACCGCTCTTCGCGAAGCGGAGAACCGGGACTATGTCATCGATCTTCTGCGCGTCCAGAACGGCGTTTCCATCGACGTTCTCGAGGAGGCGGAAGAGTCCGCGCTGGCTTTTGAACGGATCCTGATGCGTTTTCCCGGAGCGGTGCGCCAGGAGGGGACGCTTTTGGCCTACCTCGGCACCGGCAACGTGGGTCTCGCTTATGCCCGGGCCGGCCGGGTGCTCTTCTCCAGCAGCCTCCCGACCGGAATACAGCGCCTGAACGACCTGCTGTCCGGCATCCAGGACCAGACCAGCCATTACCACGACGTGCTCGACGAATACGTGCGCACGGTCGTCAACCATGCGCGCATCCATCTGGACGGCCTTGTCATCACGGGCCTCACGCTGAACGGCAGGAACCTGCCCCGGATCGGCGAGCTCTGCGGAGCCGCCCGGACCGACGGAATCTGCAGAATCGAGCGGCAATCCCTGATCGACCTGTATGAAGCGACCCGCTCCCGGCCGGTTCCGGCCCTGTCGGAGGACGGGGAGTACCTTTTCCCCACACTTGCCGTACTGACGGAACTCCTCACGCTGACTCCCGCCGAGCAGGTTCTCATCCCGGATTTCGAATTCGCCGACGTGATCATCGACAACATGAATTCACGTGACAACCGCAGTCAGCACCATGAGACCCTGCGTCTGAACGCACTGGAGTCCGCGCGCCACATGGCGTCGGCATACCGGTGCGACCTGTCGCATGCCGAGCTGGTCGCCCGGTGCGCGCTCCGGATCTTTGACAGCCTGCGCAAGCCGCATGGGTTGGGCCGACACGCGAGGCTGCTGCTCGAGGTTTCGGCATGGCTTCACGATGTCGGCTATTATGTGAATGCGCGGAACCATCGGGCGATCGCCTTCGAGCTGCTGCGCGGGGCGACCCTCTTCGGACTCGGGGAAGACGACATGTTCCAGATCGCCTGCATCGCCGGCTTCGACGAGTACGAATCTTCAGTGGACCGGTTCCGTCTTCTGCCCTTCGCCCGGGAGAAAGACCGGATCATCGCCACGAAGCTGGCCGCGATCCTGCAGCTGGCCAACGCGCTTGACCAGTCGCATACCCAGCGGTTGGAGGATCCCCGGTCCGAGCTGGCGGACGGGCGCCTGACGATCCGCTGCCGCAGCTTTTCGGACGCCGTGCTCGAGCGATGGGCGCTCAAGCGGTGGACTCCCGCGTTCGAGGATGTGTTCGGGGTGCAGCCGGAGCTCGTCGTCGAATCCTCCCTTCTTTGACATGGTGAAAAATCCAGCCGAAACGGAGACCCGTCAGCGATGGATTCAATGACCCGCTACAACGCCTTCCCCTATACCAACCGCGAACTCAGCTGGCTGGATTTCAACGACCGCGTGCTGGACGAGGCGTTCGAGACCGACACTCCGCTGATGGACCGGGTGAATTTCCTTGGCATCACCGCGTCCAACCTGGACGAGTTCTTCATGGTCCGCGTGGCCGGGCTCCAGGAGCAGGTCCGCTCCGGATACGCCGAGCCCGATCCTGCCGGCCTGGTCCCCGCGCGCCAGCTGGAATTGATCCGCGAACGGGTTCTGCAGTTTAGCGCCCGTCAGGCCGGATGCCTGCAAGGTCTGCTTCTGCCCGCGCTGGCCGAACGGGGGATCCGCTTCCTCGGCATCGACGATCTGGACGACCGGCAGCGCACCCATGTCACCGGCTACTTCGACCGGATCCTCCATCCGGTGCTGACCCCGATGGCCGTCGACCGCAGCCGGCCCTTTCCCGTTTTATCCAATATGTCGCTCTATCTCGGTGTCCGGCTCCGGCGGGAGCAGGAGTCCTTCTTCGCGATCCTGCAGATCCCCGGGGTCCTGCCCCGTTTCGTGCCGCTGCCGTCGCAGCCCGGGTACACGGATTTCATTCTGCTGGAGGACATCATCGCGGGCAATCTCCACAAGCTGTTCGAGGCGCACGACCTGCGCGCTTCGGTCCTGTTCCGGCTGACGCGCAATCTCGACCTCGAGATCGACGAAGACGCCGAAGACCTTTTCTCCGAGATCCAGGAATTCCTCAAGAAACGCCGGCGCGGCCGGCCGGTCCGGCTGGAGATCGAGCCGGACTCCGACGAGCGGCTGCGGGTCTTCCTGTACGACATGCTCAAGGTTGACCCCTCCCTGGTCTACGAAATCGAGGGGCCGCTGGATCTCGCCGCCTTCAAGAAACTCTACGGACTGGAAGCGTTCACCAGCCTGCGCCAGCCGCAGATCCGGCCCGCGCCGGCCTCCGATTTTCCGCCTGACGAGAATCGGTTTGACTGCATCCGCCGTCGGGACCGCATGGTCCACCATCCATATGAGAGCTTCGACCCCGTCGTGGACTTCATCCGTGCAGCCGCGGACGACGACCGGGTCCTGGCGATCAAGCAGACGCTCTACCGCGTCAGCGGCAACTCGGGCATCGTCGGCGCGCTGATGCGCGCGGCCGACCGGGGCAAGCAGGTCACCGTGCTGGTGGAGCTCAAGGCCCGGTTCGACGAGGAAAACAACATCCTGTGGGCACAGCGGCTGGAAGAAGCCGGCTGCCATGTGATCTACGGACTCGCCGGACTCAAGATCCACTGCAAGATCGCGCTCGTGATCCGGCGGGAGGAAGAGGGCATCCGCCGCTATGTCCACCTGGGGACCGGCAACTACAATGACACCACGGCCCGATTGTATACCGATATCGGGATCTTTACGGCCAAGGAGGTCTACGGGGCGGACGCCTCCTCGCTGTTCAACTCCCTGACCGGCTACTCGCGCGCACCCGTCTTCAACCGGCTGGTCGCGGCGCCGGACGATTGCAGGGCCTTTTTGACGCGCATGATCCGGACCGAAATGGAAAACAGCCGGCGCGGCCTGTCCTGCGGCGTCACCATCAAAGTCAACTCGCTCGTCGACGAGGGCATGATCCGCCTTCTGTACGAGGCGTCCAGCGCAGGCGTCCCGATCCGCCTGATCGTCCGCGGAATCTGCTGCCTGGTGCCGGGGATCCCCGGAGTCAGCGAAAACATCCGCGTGGCAAGCATCGTCGGCCGTTTCCTCGAGCACAGCCGGATTTTCCGTTTTGAGAACGGCGGGGACACGAAACTCTATCTCGGCAGTGCCGACCTCATGCCGCGAAACCTCGACCGCCGGGTCGAACTGCTTTTCCCGGTAGAGGAGCCGGTACTGGCCGACCGGTTGAAAAGAATCCTCGACATCACCCTGGACGACAATGCCAATACCAGGACACAGGACAGCGACGGCCGCTACAACCGGATCCGCACGGCAGGCGAACCGAGGAGGGACAGCCAGAGCCAATTGGAGGCACTCGCCGCCGCGGGCTGGAATTCCGGCCTGACGGACCGGGCGGGTATCTAGCGAATCGACAAGGAGGCACTCTATGAAGCGAATCGGTCTGCTCACCAGCGGCGGAGACTGTCAGGGCCTCAACGCGGCGCTCCGGGGCGTCGCGAAGGCGATGTACCAGTGGATGCCGGACGCCGAGATCCACGGTTTCCGCGACGGCTACTCCGGCCTTATCAACGCCAACAGCAACATGATGAAGCCCGGCGACTTTTCGGGCATCCTGACGCTGGGTGGCACCATCCTGGGTACATCCAGGCAGCCGTTCAAGACCATCGTCAACAAGGAGAACGAGAACGAGCCGGACAAGGTCGACGCCATGATGGCCACGTACCGCAAGCTCGGGCTTGACGCCATGGTGATCCTCGGCGGCAACGGCACGCACAAGACAGCGAACCTGCTGCGTGAAAACGGCATGCGTGTGGTCACGCTGCCCAAGACGATCGACAACGACGTGTGGGGCACCGACCTGACGTTCGGATTCCAAAGCGCGGTCGAAATCGCCACCCATGTCATCGACAACATCCATTCCACGGCGATGTCGCACAGTCGGGTCTTCATCATCGAGCTGATGGGGCATGATGCCGGATGGCTGACGCTGCACGCCGGAGTCGCCGGCGGCGCCGATGTCATCCTGATCCCCGAGATCCCGTTCAAGATGAAATCCATTTGCGCCACCATCGAGAACCGGATCGCGCAGGGCAAGAATTTCTCGATCATCGCCCTGGCCGAAGGATCCATGGACGCGAAGGAAGCGGAACTCTCCAAGAAGGAGTTCAAGGCAAAGCGGGCGGCCGAGACATTCCCGTCCATTGGATACCGGCTGGCACAGGAACTGCTCGACGCCACGGGCCGGGAGTGCCGCGTCACGGTTCCCGGGCATTTCCAGCGGGGCGGGCCGCCGTGTCCCGCGGACCGCGTTCTGGCCACCCGGCTGGGCAGCGGCGCGGTGGACTTCATCCGCAAGGGGAATTTCGGGAACATGGTCGGACTGGTCGACAACGAGATCGTGCCCGTCCCGCTTGAGAAAGTGGCCGGAAGGCTCAAGCTCGTCCCGGCGGACGGTTCCATGGTCCGCTGCGCCAAGGACATCGGAGTGGATTTTGGAGATTGATGCACCCGGCCTCCCGGCCGGCATCTGAAGGAGTAGGGTTATGAAGTCTGCGGAACATGAGATCATCGGCAGAATACGGGAAAACATGGAAAAGGCGATCGTCGGCAAAGGGAATGTCGTGGACCTGGTCCTGACCGCCCTGGTGTGCAGGGGGCACGTCCTGATCGAGGATGTGCCCGGCGTCGGCAAGACAACGCTCGTCTCAAGTCTGGCGCGCTCGCTGGACTGCTCGTTCAAGCGCATCCAGTTTACGCCCGACGTCCTGCCGTCGGATGTGACCGGCTACAACCAGTACGACCTCCAGACCGGGACGCCGCGTTTTGTCCCCGGAGCGGTCATGAGCCAGATCGTCCTGGCCGACGAGATCAACCGGTGCAGCCCCAAGACCCAGTCCAGCCTGCTCGAGGTCATGTCGGAAAACCAGGTGACGGTCGACGGCGTCACGCATTCGCTGCCCCAGCCGTTCATGGTCCTGGCTACGCAGAACCCGATTGAATTCGTCGGCACGTTCCCGCTGCCCGAGGCCCAGGTGGACCGGTTCCTGCTGCGGATCTCGATGGGATATCCCTCCCACGAGGACAATCTGCACATCCTGCAGAAGCATCTCTCCGGGCAGCCGGTGCTGACCCTTTCGGCCGTCGCCACGGCGGCGGATGTCATCGCGCTCCAACAGGCCGCCGACGCGGTCACCTGCGCCAAGCCGGTGATGGAATATGTCACGCGAATCGTGGAGGCGACCCGCACCCACGAAGACATCACCCTGGGAATCAGCCCGCGCGGCGGAATCGCCCTGATGCGCGCCTCGCAGGGTTGGGCCCTGCTGCGCGGAGGGGCGTTCGTGACGCCGGACGACGTACAGAAAATGGCGGTTCCGGCGTTGGCTCACCGTCTGGTGATCCGGCCGCAGGCGGCGGTCGCGCGCGATGCCGCCGAGACCATCACGGCACGCATCCTCCGGCTGATCCCCGTGCCGGCGTTCGCGTAGGGGCAGTCGGATGAAAGTGTTCCGCCTGCTCTTTTTCGGAGTCCTGTATGTGGTCTTCGTGTCCGCGCTCTACAGCGGAGCCCGGGTGCTCTATGTCATCCTGTTCATCCAGCTGCTGCTCCTGCTTGGCGCTTTCGCGATGAACCTGTGGTCCGCGTTCACGTTCGCCTATGTCCAGGAGATGAGCGAGACCGTGTCGATCCGCGGCGAGACTGTCCACCTCCATCTGGAAATCCACAATGAGCGTCCCCTCCCTTTTCCCATGATGCGGATCCGCGTCCGGACCCTGGATCCCGTAACATTCTGGGAGTCCACGTTCAACCTGGCCGCCAAGGCCCATGTCGCGTTCGACATCCCGATCGCCTGCCTGTACCGCGGGGAATACCGTGTCGGCCTGGCCGTCGTGGATATCAAGGATATCTTCGGCCTGCAGAACCTGCCGTTCCGCATGGACCGCCTGCCGTACTACCGTGAAAAGATCCTGCGTGTCCAGCCCCGCGTGACCCAGCTGCCGGAACGGTCCACGAGGCCGCCGGACGCCAAGGCCTTTGCCCGGTTCTCCACCCTGCACACCGAAAACGAGGAATCGTTCTCGCATGCCCGGGATTACCAGCCCGGCGACCGGGCCCGCCAGATCCACTGGAAACTGTCGACACGCCTTGGCCGGCTGTACAGCCGGCAGTATGACATCGCCACCGAACCCTCGATGCTTGTGCTGATCGACGCCACACCGGGACGATTCACCGGGGAGGCCGCGCTCCAATGGCAGGACACGGCCTGTTCCTGCGCGGCGACCCTCATCGCCCATGTGCTCCATCGCCGTTTTCTGGTCACCATGATCGCGGCCGGCGCGTCCCCGACACGGATCCGCGGGGTTTCGATGGCGGATTTTTCCGCCTTCAGCCATGCGTTGACCCTCCTGGCATTCAACGGGACCGTTTCGGCTCCCGGGATGCTCCTACAGGAAAAGGATGCCTGCCGGGAACATGGAAGCATCGTCCTGATCACCCATGCGGAACCGGACGCGGCTCTGCTGGACGCCTATCGCCCGCTGCGCCGGCCGGACGCCGACTTTACACTGATCCGGGCGCTGCCGGCCGAGGTGTTCACCCGGACGGCGCCCGTCTCGGCGGCTGCCGTGCTTTCCGGCGGCGGGATCGAGGGACCGGAGTCGGGTATCCGCGTCATTCGCGCCGCATATGGAGAAGACCTGACGGTCCTGCTGGGGGATTTCCTATGAGTCCGGTACGCATGCCCGAGGAGATCACACGCGGGTTCTCCCGCCTGTTCCGCAGATTGGGGCGGGAAAGCTTCATGGCGCTCGTCGCGGACGCATCCGCGGTCGTCCTGCTGGCTTCCGGCCTCGCTTGGCTGTTTTTCACGCTGACCGGCCTCGATGTCACCTTGTCCGCCGTGATCGGCATCGCCACGGTGTGCACGCTGGCAACCGTACTCCTGACACGCCGGTGGTGGATCGTTCCGGCTCTGCTGCTGGTCGCGCTGGCTGTCAGCGGCATTGTCCTGCTGCGCATGGATGAACCGATGAAGACGCTGGACGCGTTGCTCCGGTATGCCCGGATGGCATGGTGGATCCTGACCGGATACACCGCGTCGAACCCCGCGATCCTGCCTTACCTGATCTGGCTGTGCGTCTGGGGGATCACCCTCCCTCTCCTCCTCTTTGTCCGGAAGCTCTTCAACCTGCTTGCGGTGGCGCTGGCCGCGGCCGCGTTGTTCCTTTCCCTATGGATCGCCGGGCTGGCCCCCTCGATCACGGCCATGGCCCTATGCATCGCCGGGCTGGTTTCGCTGTTCCCGCGCCATTTCGCGTCCAGCGTCAACCGGCGCGCCGCGGGCGCCGAGCCCCTGGCTCGAGGCGCCATGCAGATTCTCGCCGTACCGCTGTCCATCCTCTGCATCGTTCTCGCCCTCGCGCTCGTCCCGGACAATACCGCCTCATGGAGACTGCGCATCCTGGTCAACAGCGTCTCGGATGTGCGGGACCTGCTGGACATCTGGCAGGGCGAGGAAAAACCGCATTCGGATTTCTCCATCGCGTCTCTCGGTTTCCAGCCTCTCGGGGGACGGCTCGGCGGCCCGATCCAGCCCTCCGCCCGGGAATACCTTCGTATCCATTCCGATACGGCCTCCCTGTATCTTCGAGGCAGTTCGCGAGACACGTATACCGGCTCCAGCTGGGCGGACAGCGCCGTCGACGAGCGCTTCCGTCTCGGAAGCCTGTTGTGGCGCGGTAAACAGACCGAGTCGTTCGATACCGGCCGGCCTTCCGGAAACGATCGCTTCCGCTTCAACGACAGCCTGCTGTTCGAGGCGGACTATACGGTGACGCATATGGTCGACGGACTGCCGTTCTTCTTTATCGGCAGCCGGACGGAGCGCGTCCGCGTTTCGCGCAGCTACAACGCCATCCCCTATTTCAACGTCCAGGGGGAGGTCTTCACGTTCGATACCATTCCGGTGAACGGCGCCTATACCGTCCGTTCCAGATTTTTCAATTCGGCGGATAAAGACTTCGACGACAGGATGGCCGACTGGGAGAGCCGCGTGGAGCCGGATCCGGAGGAATGGATCGAATCCGTGAACCAGCGGTATCTGCAGCTGCCGGAAAACCTGCCGGACAGCGTCGTCCGGACCGCTGCGGAGGCCGCCGGCACGGGGTCGCCCTATACACGCGCCCTGCGCCTGCTGGCATTTCTGAAGGATGGCTTCACGTACACGCTGTCTCCGGATGTGCCCCCGGAGGATTTGGATTTCGTCGAGCATTTTCTGGCCACGAAAGAGGGGTATTGCGTGTATTTCGCGACCGCCATGACCGTGATGGCCCGAACGCAGGGATTGCCGGCGCGGTATGTCGAGGGCTTTGTCTCCCCATCGGCCAATGCAAGCAATACGTACACCATCACGGGAAAACTGGCGCACTCCTGGGTGGAGATCTATTTCAACGGAATCGGCTGGGTGCTGTTCGATCCGACCCCTGCCCGGGATCCGTCCGCGCCGGTCATCACCCCGATCGTCACCCAGCCGGTCGAAGAGCCCGTGATCACGCCGGAACCCACCCTGTATCCCGTGACGCCGGCGATCCCGTATCCACCCGACCGTGAAAGCGCCGTTCCCGTCGGTCTGCTCCTGATCGCCGTCCTGCTCCTGCTTGCGCCTCCGGCGTTCTGGATCACCGTGCGCGTCCGCAGGCGGCTTCTGGTCAGCCGATACCGGCTGTCGGCGGTCCGTCGGAGATTCGCGAACCGGGAGAGGCAGATGTCCTTCTACCACAGGGACATCCTGCGGCAGCTGGCCTGTCTCGACATCCACCCGGAGCCAGGCGAGACCCTGACGGAGTTCGCGCGGCGGGCCGACCGCCGCGTCGCTCTCCGGGAAGCGCGGATCGAGGACGCGACCGATGTCGTCCTGCGGCGCCGGTACGGATTGGTCTTTCCGACAGGAGAAGACATCGCGGTCCAGAGTGTCGTCCACAAGGCCATGGAGATTCATTTGGAAGCGACGCTGGCTCCTTCCCAGTACACGCGAAAACGTGTTTTCGGGCTGCAGCAGGCCATCTTGCCGCATGGTTCAGACGCAAGCTGAAAAGCGTTGTTTTTGTCACGTAGAACATTCCAAATGCTGTTGTATTGTTATTAAAGACGATGTAAAGCAGAGGAAAGTGCTATTTCGACAGGGAAACCGGCGTGAAACATTTGGACATTCTGGCACCGGCCATTTCCTATACTTTTGAAAACCGCTCTGTGATAATACGCTGTAGGATGACTTCCAGAAAGAATTTCCGGAGGATTTGCTATTGATTCGCAGAAGTATGAAAAGCGTCCTGAATAGGGTTTGGACTCGTATTCGCGCCCTGTTTGCACGATTGAAAAAGACGGTCCAGCACGGAACGACCCCGACCAGGCCCATTCGGCCCAGGGTTTCCGCCGAGGCCGGCCGGTTGGCGCGCCCTGCGAGGGCGACCGCCCTGCTGCTTGCCGGTGTCGTCTGCACCATCTCCCTGTCCGCGGTTTCCATCCCTGCCGGGTCTGTCCATCCGGCCTCCGCAGCCAAGGCGGAATCCGCCGAAGAGCCCGAAGACCCAGACTTACCCGGGCCGGAGTTGTCCGGCACTTCTCCTTTCCGCTTTTCCCTTACGTTATCCCTGGACAATGATGTGTCCGTTCTGTCACGCGGCCTGGCGGTCGAGGAACAGCGTTATGCCGAGCGCAACGCCATAGGGAGAGAGCCCTCCGCCGCCCCCGCAGCCGTCCCAGCTGTCATCCAACCATTGTCCTATGTGCTGACAGAGCAGTCGGCTTATGTCCCCGAGGAGGAAGACGCCCCCCTTGCCTCCATTCCCACCCCTTCTCCCACCCCTTCCCCAACGCCGGCTCCCATCGTTTTCCCGACCACCTATACGGTCAGCGCCGGGGAGACCGTCTGGGCAATCGCCGAGAGAACCTACGGCTCATCCGATTTTGTGGATCTGATCTGCTATGCCAACGACTTGTCCTTTTATGATCCGCTGATTCACTCCGGTCAGGTTCTGCAGCTGCTGGATCCGTCCACAGCCATCCCCGCGCCGACGCCCGCGCCAGCCGCTGCCGTCAGGTCGGGCGGAGCCGCCGGATACTCCGAAGAGGAGATCGACCTGTATCTGCGGATCGTCGCGTCGGAGTGCGGCTCCGGTTGGTCCTACGAGGGTTGCCTGATGGTTTCCCAGGTCATTGTCAACCGAGTCCTGTGCGGCCGCTGGGGCGGGCTCTACAATGTCTTGACCGCTCCCCGGCAGTTCACCCCTTACAATAGCGGCTATTACCTGTCGGTGACGCCTACCGCGACACAGTACGAAGCGGCGATGGATGCGCTGAACGGCGCTACAGCCTTTGGCAGGGACGTCCTGTATTTCTGCACGGATGCGGCATACAACCGCAGCGCATGGTTCCAGAACATGCCCATCGCGGCAACCTATGCCAATACCCTGTTCTTCGCGCCCTGACCGGCTGAAGCAGAATAACCCGTCAAAACATCAGAAGACCGCCGGTTCAAAAGAATCGGCGGTCTTTTCGATCGAGGAAGACAGGTTTACTTCTTTCTTTTGCCGAAATAGACCAGACCATCCCCGAGCGCGTCCGACACTTTGCCGCGCGTCTCGTCATCCATGAAGCGCAGCGGCAGGATATAGGCGGTCTTGCGGTCCTTGAACAGGAACATCCATTCGCGGTAGACGATCATCTCGTGGAACGCCCCGACCGGCACCTTGTCGACACGCCCTTCCGTCTTGGCGTACATGACTCCGTCGGAAAAGACGCAAAGCACGTCCCGCACGGCGCTGTTCCTCTTTCGCCTGTTGCCCGGCAGACGCTGGACGATGCTCATGAAAAGCACCGGGCGAACCACCGCAGTCAGGAAAAGGAAGGCAAGCGCGGCGGACAGTACGGCGAGGACCAGGTTGATCGCCTGGGTCTGCCGGTCGCCGGACAGGTAGGAGACCAGAAGCCAGACCGCCATGCCGGCGGCCGCAACGCCCAGGGCAAGCATGCCGCGCCGGCTGCCCGGCCGGGCAAGCGAGTACTCCATCAGCCCTTCCCGGTCCTTTGCCGTGACGCTCATGGTGAACCGGATCCCTCCAGGAACCCAGTCCTCGCCGAACCGGTACTCGGATTCGGCATAGTCCGGAGCGCCGACGATCCCGCTGCCTGCGGCGACTCCGCCGGGCACCCCCGGTATCGGCGCGGGCGCTTCCGCCGCAGCGGCGGTTCTGGCGGCCGTGTCCGCAGCCTCCGCCTCCGCGCGAAGCCTGGCGAGCGCGGTGGAAGCCAGCGCGAGGATCCGGGCATACTGGCCGCCGCCCATGCATCTGGCCGGCAGGACGACCGGAACGGCGGATCCCTTCCAGATGACGAAGCCGCTCCGCCGGACGACGAACCGGGTCGCTTCGCCCCAGCCGACATGGGCGACCCCGTGACCGTCGCGGACCTCCACCCCGTCATCCGAAATACGCACGCCGACGCGGCCTCCGCCCTGACGGTAGAACGTGAACAGGACCCGCGCGTTGGACTGGACGATGTAGAACGTGAACCCCGCAAAAACCGCAAGCAGCAGCGGCGGGGTCAGAAGCCACGCCGCGATGCGGGACAGCTGGCCCGCCTGTCCGGACAGCACCAGGCTGACGGCGTAAATGGCGGTGACGCCCGTCGCCGTCGCCAGCAGCGTGCCGAGCAGCCAGAACGCGGTCTTTTCAAACTGTCTACGCAGAAACAGAGGGAAAAAGTCCCTCAAACGATAGGCGACCTCCAGTTGTTCCGCGGGACTCCCCGTCTCCCTCCGGCTCCCCGATCCGGTGTTCACTCTTCTCGCCATGTGTCGCTCCCTCTCCGGCCTGGGCCGTGTGATGTGGTATCATCCATTATAACAGCCGTCCCGGATTGCATCATGGCAGAAGGAGCTACCGATATGTACAGACACCATATCCTGTCGATTCCGTATGTGATCATCCTGTGGATATTGACCTGCGGCATCTACGGCTATGTCTGGATCTACCAGACCGATGTCAACATCAAGGAATATACCGCCGACGCTTCCATCAATCCGGTGCTGGACCTGCTGCTCTGCATTTTCACCTGCGGCATCTACCAGCTGTACTGGTTCTACCTGCTCGGCCGTCGCGCCCAGAACTGCGGCGCGATCGCCGGGGTGCCGGTCAACGACAACTCCATGATCTACATCCTGCTCAGCGTGTTCGGCATGGGCATCGCGGCCGCCGCGATCGCGCAGAGCGATCTCAACCGCGTCTGGGAGCTCGCCTGAGGACGCGCGCCGACCACACGGCCGCCGCCGGCAGGCCGCAGGTCGCCCAGAGGGCCACGAGCAGGTAGCGCAGGGCGTCCGCAGCGGGTTCGGAAGCGATCAGTCCCTGCAGCACCGGTTTCATCCCGGCCTGCACGCCCAGCAGCACCAGGATGCCCGCTGCGGCCTTGATCCCCTGAACAGGCAGGGATGCCCGGATATCGAAACGGATCCATCGCCTCTCCACATACCATCCGGCGACAAACCCCGCCATGGCTCCGGCCGCCTTGAACGCGTCCAGCGTCTGTTCCGCCGCGTCCGGCCTGCCATAGGCAAGGACCGCGGAGGCGATGGCGAGCACGACGGCCGCCAGCGTAAACCCGCCGGCCAGGACGGCGGCGTCCGGAATCCGGCCTTGCTCGATGCGGTCATACAGCAGGTTGGCCGGAACGACGACCGCCAGCGTCAGCAGCGCGGACACGACGACGTCGGCCGGCGTATGGACGCCCAGATAGACGCGGGACACCCCGACAAGCACGACCGCCAGCGCCGCACCGCACCCGATGGCCGCCTTGCGCCGGCGTGCGCCGCGGTCATCCTGCCTCGTCACGAACGCCCGCATCGCCAGGGTGGGATAAATCGTGGCTGCGGTGCAGGTGTGCCCGCTCGGGAACGAATATCCGGTGGCGTCCGTCACCGCCGATGGGACGGGCGCGACCCGGTTTGGCCAGCGGATCCAGGGCCGCGGCACCGCGAACAGCACCTTGAGCGTCTGGGTCAGGCCCGCGGTCAGGAACAGGGTCAGGCCCAGTCGGTAACCGAGCTCCTTTCGGACACACCACAGGATCACGCAAAGCACCGGCACAAAAACGGTCTCGGATCCCAGCCAGGTCACCGCGGACATCACGGCGTCCAGCGGATCGCTGCGGATCGACTGGAAAAAAAGAAGGATATCCAGGTTCATACGGCCTCCCTCAGTCGATCAGCTCCAGCCACAGGCTTTTCAGGTAGTAGGATTCGGGATGTCCGGCCAGGATCGGATGGTCGTAGTCCTGCCTGCGCGTGGCGATGACGCGGACATGGCGGCCGAGGTCGTGCGCGGCGGACAGAACGGTTTCCAGGAACAGCGGCTCCGGCATATGGAACGAACACGTGTGCGTCGCCAGGATGCCGCCGGGCGGGAGCAGCCTCATCGCGCTCAGGTTGATCTCCTTGTATCCGCGGATCGCGCCCGGAAGCGCTTTCCGGCTGGAAGCGAATGCGGGGGGATCCAACACGACGATGTCGAACCGGTCGCTGGCCGTGATCCGCTCACGCAGGTAGTCAAACGTGTTGGCCTGTATAAACCGGATGTCCGTAAACCCGTTTGCCTCCGCGTTGGCCCGGCCGCAGGCGATCGCCGTCTCGGAGATGTCCACGGCCTCGACGCGGGAGGCGCCGTACGCGGCGGCATGCAGCGCGAATCCCCCGGTATAGGTGAAAGCGTCCAGAACGCTTTTCCCTTTCGCAAAATGCTCCAGGAAACGGTGATTGGCCTTCTGGTCCAGAAAATGGCCGGTCTTCTGCCCTTTTCGCAGATCGACCCGGAACCGGATCCCGTTCTCCAACAGGTCCGTCCCGTCCCTGTCCGGGCCGTGATAGACGGAGCGATACAGCGGCAGCCCTTCCCGCGTCCGGATCGAGTCGTCGTCGGCGAGAATCAGGGTCTCGGGCTTCTCCAGCTCGATCAGGGTGTCCGCGATGACGCTCTGCCAGCGCTCCATCCCTAGCGCGTGCACCTGCAGCACGATGACCGGCCCGAACCGGTCGGCCACCACGCCGGGCAGCCCGTCCGCCTCGCCGAAGACCAGCCGCATCCCGTCGGTGTCCTGCCGGCGGAACGCCTGGCGATACCCCACCGCGCGGCGGACGCGTTCCGCCATGAAGTCCGCGTCGATGGCGGAATCGATACGGGTCAGCAGTCGTACCGTGATGATCGAGGCGGTGTTGATGATCCCGGTGCCGATCCGGCGGCCGCGGAAATCGACGGCATGCACCAGCCCGCCCTCCTCGACCGCTCCCTCGATGGACTGGATCTCGTTGCGGTAGATCCAGGGACTGCCGTCCATCAGCTTGCGCTGGCGGCCATCCACGACCCGGACAACCGGCAGGTCACTCATGGGCCGCCTCCCCGCCGTCCTGCGATGCCATGAACGCGCGCTCGAACGCCTGATGCAGTTCCGGTGCGCTGCGGGCCGGGGAGATCGGACGGCCCCCGCGCAGGAAGGCATGGCGCGTCCAGCCGTTGCACAGCAGAAGGCCGTCGCGCAGGATGTCATAGGAAAGTTCGACACGCACCGCGGTGTAGCCGGTCATGCGGACGCGCACCGTGATCCGGTCGTCGTACCGGGCCGGTTGGATATAACGGCAATGGGCCTCCAGCACCGGGGATGCGATCCCAGATTCCTCCAGGTCCCGATAGGGTGTTCCGATGTCGCGCAGGTACTCCGTACGTGCGAGCTCGAACCAGCGCAGGTAGTTTGAATGGTGGACAATTCCCATCGCGTCGGTCTCGTAATACCGGACACGGAATTCCGTTTCGAACATGTGGCCTCCGTTCCAATTGTCTTTCCAGACCATAATATGTTATCCTTTTAAAAAAATGAAGCGTCGGCGCTCGGTCCGCCGTTTCCGTGTCTCTCGGATCGGAAAGGAACATTTTTTGGAAACCCGTTCATCACTCTTCCCTGTCGCCGCGCCGACTCCGCGCGGATTTGCCGGCCACGTCGCGAATTTCATCGCCATGGGCCTTTCCCGCCTACTGCTCCGCATCGTCGTCGAGGGACGGGAGAACATCCCCGTGGATCCTCCCTATGTGCTTGCCGCCAACCATGAGACCTATATCGACGGCATGTGGATCGCCGCATACCTCCCCAAAGGGCATTTCCGGCATTTCTGCAGCCTCGCCGCGTCCGACCTCAAGACCCGGCACGGCTGGCTGGGCAAACTTATCCTGCAGGTGGGGCGCGGCATTCAGGTCGACCGGTTCGGCAATCCGATCCGCGGACTCATCCTGGCCAAGAAAGAAGTGGAAAAAGGCGGGATCCTCCTGGTTCACCCCGAGGGCACCCGGTCCGAGGACGGCCGGCTTGGCGAGTTCAAGGACGGCGCCGCCTATGTCGCGTTCAAAGCCCGCGTCCCCTTGATCCCGGTCTTTCTGGACGGCGGCTACGAGATCTTCAGCCGCCACATGAAAAACCCCGCCCCGTTCCGGCCCGGCACACTCCGGCGCAAGACCCTGATCATCACGTTCGGGAAACCCATCCTGCCTTCGACGCATCGCGACGCGCACGAAATGACCGACGCGCTGGTCGGCTGGATGGACCGCATGTTCCAATTAAAAAGGATTCCCAGGGACTTTGGCCCGTAAACCCGCCGGTCAGGAGCCGGACGGCAGCGACCGGTAGACCCGCAGCGCGGCCGGAAGGCACTCGAACGACAGGCGCTCCGTCGTGAAGACCTCCCCGTCCATGTTGCCCAGCAAGGGCAGGGATCCGTCCAGCGAGACCAGCTCCCCTTTCCGGACCGTCATCCGATGGACGGCGGGATGCCCCAGATGTGTGCCGTTGCGGTATTTCGGAAGCAACCGCAGGATGCTTGGCAGCCCCATGGTGTCCACGTGGCAGATCTCGAGCAGGCCGTCGGAACTGGACGCGCCCGGAGCGGGCTGGAACCCCCCGCCGTAATACTCGGCGTTGCAGACGGCCATCAATATGTATCCGAACTCCTTGCTGATGCTGACGGAGCTTCCGTCCGGCAGGACCGCTTCGGCCTCGATTCGCATACGGAACGAACGCCTGCCGAGGATACCGGCCAGGGAGGACAGGACGAACGTGGATTCGCCAAGGAACGCGGCCTTTTCCGCCAGGCGCTCGTTGATCATCTGCACCCGGGTGTCCAATCCGAACGACATGACATTGGCATAATGCTTCCCGTTCGCGCGAACAACGTCGACCGGAGCGGGAAGCAGGGTCCCGTCGGCCATTCCATCCAGAACCCCGGCGAAATCCTTGCGGCCATAGAGGTGCCTGGCATAATCGTTGCCGGTGCCCGTCGGCAGGACCGCAAAAGGCACCGCCCGGTTTCCGGCCGCCATGAGGCCGTTGACCGCCTCGTGGACCGTTCCGTCGCCGCCGCAGATGAAGAGGGTGGCGTCGGAACCGCAGGTCCTCGCCAGCTGTTCCGCGAGCACGGCGGCGTGACCGGGGGCTTCGGTCAGCACACGCAGGACCCGTCCCGGCTCGGTCTGTTCCTCGATCCGGGCCAGCAGTTCAGCCAGGCGCCGCTGGCCTGACGCCTTTCCCGCAGCCGGATTGACGAGGAAAACCAGCCTTCCGGCTGGAAAGGCCCCCAGGTCCGTCATGTGCTGTCCTCCGTTTCAGCCGTTGGCAGGCGGGTTCTGTCCCGACTGCCGGTCCACAGGGTCGGCCGTGCCCGCTGTGGTAGCGTCCGCGCTGACCTTGTCGATATTGCGGCCGGTGAGTTCCTTCCATTTCAGGCTGGTCTTTTCCATGAGTTCCCGGATGCGCTGGATCTCGATGTTGCGCTTGATCTTGAGCGTCGTGGTCTTGACCATGTCCTGTGATCCGAAGACATAATACCGGATCGACTTGAACGAGGGCATGGCCGCGTTGACTTTCCGGACCAGGTCGTCCAGCATGCTTCGCAGGGAGCTATCGTCCGAGCCTTTGCCGCTCGCCTCGAGCTTTTCCTTGTCGACCACGAACTTGGCGCTGAGGACGACATCCCCGTCCGGGTCCTCGTCGCCCCAGACCAGGGCTTCCTTGATGTAGTCGAACTGTCCGATGAGGTATTCCAGTTCCTCCGGGAAGACCTTCTTGCCGTTTTTCAAAACGATCATGGACTTGATGCGGCCTGTGATGGACAGGCAGTTGTTCCGCGGATCGATACGGCCCACATCCCCCGTATGGAACCAGCCGTC
>CAZNGQ010000023.1:0-18753 GCA_964572095.1 uncultured Oscillospiraceae bacterium | reverse complement strand
CGGCGGGCAACATCACATTTGTTCTCGATCCGCGGATCGTCGAACTGGATCCCGAGGTTCCGTCGGACACCGAGGTTCCGGCGGTAACCGATGTACCGGCGGAACAAAATATACCGGCGGACGTTGATGGCACCCATCCGGCCGAGGACGCCAAGCAATTCATCCAGACCGGATTCGAGGATCTTTTCACGGATGAGTGAGGAAGACGCCCGTTCCAATCACATTCCGAGACCACCGATACCCCTTCAGGTGCCCGAACTGCTGGCTCCGGCCGGGGACATGGAGACCTTGCGCATCGCTGTAAAAAACGGGGCCGACGCGGTATATTTCGGCGCCCGATCCTTTAACGCCCGTGCGAAAGCCGCCAATTTTGATGACGACCAGCTTACCGAAGCGGTCGACTTTCTTCATGAACATTCCGTCCGTGCCTACCTGACGCTCAATACCCTGATCGCGGACAGTGAAGCCAGCCAGGCGCTTCACCTGGCGGAAAACGCCTGGCGGATCGGTGTGGACGCATTGATCCTGCAGGACATCGGCCTGCTCTGCGCCATCCGGCAGGTGTTGCCCGGGTTGCGGCTGTTTGCCAGCACACAGATGTCGATCGGTAACGAACCCGGCATCCTGGCCGCCCGCGATCTTGGACTGTCCAGGGTGATCCTGCCGCGGGAACTGTCTGCCGGCGAGGTGAGATCCCTGACAGCCTATGCAACTTCCATCGGGATGGAGACCGAGGTGTTCATCCACGGTGCACTCTGTGTGTGCTATTCCGGACAATGCCTCATGAGCGCGATGCAGGGAGGGCGGAGCGCCAACCGCGGGGCGTGCGCACAACCATGCCGGCTCTCGTACCGGATGCGGAGCGACCGGGAGCGGGGAGAATCGGAATCCATTCCCCGGCTCTCCATAAAGGATCAGAGCCTGTACAGCCATATCGGCACATTGGCGGACATGGGAGTGGCGTCTTTCAAGATCGAAGGCCGACTGCGTTCCCCGGCCTATGTCGGCACCGTCACCGCGGTTTATCGCAGAGTGCTGGACGGGCAGCCGGAACCAGGAGACGAAGCACGGCTGCTTCAGGCGTTCAACCGTGGCGGCGCCTTTATCGACGCTTTTCTCACTGGCCGGCGCGGCCCGGATACACGATCGGGCATCCGACCCGGCAGCTATGGGGTTCCACTGGGATCTGTCGCGGCGATCCGCCCCGACGCGGGCATACTGGACATCGCCCGATCGTCCGGCAGCCGCATGCAGGCGCCGGGCGCGTCCATGCCCGCGCGCGGCGATGTGCTCGCCGTCCGCCGGGGTTCGGAAGACATAGCCAGCGCTCCGGCCGGAATCGTGGAGACGATCGCGATCGGTTGGCGGGTCAAGGGATTCCATCCGGATGCGCTTCGCCTTATGCAGCCGGGAGACTCGCTGTTCCGCATGACGGACACCGCTGCAGAACGTGCCGCAGAGGCGGCCGATCGGCGTAAAACCGGCGTGAAACTGCACCTGGAAGCCATCGACGGGAACCGTGCGAGACTGACCGCTTCGTGCCGGACGCTTTATGGGCAGCCCGTTTCGGCCTCGGCCGTGCATCCCGCGGACGACGTGCCGCCCCTGCCGGACAGCCGTGTGTCCGCGCAGCTGTCCAAATCCGGAGGAACCCCGTTTTCCGTTGATTCCGCAACCGTCGCCCATCCTGCGCCGATGCTTGGCGTCGCATCGATCAACGCCATGAGGAGGGAAGCGCTGGATTCCTTGCGGATCGCTCTACATGAAGCATACCGTCATACCCGGGGTCCGGTTGCCCAACCCAGGGACGATGCCGGTTTTTGGGATCGGTTCGACACATCGGACCCCGTATGTTTCCCCATCGGCAAACCGGAACCGGCAGCGATCACGGCATTCTACTGGCAATGGCCATTGGACGGACAGCCGGCCTGCGGCGCGGACATCTACCTGATCCCCTTGCGGGAACTGCAGCCCGACCTGGGCCGCGAGCGGGGAGCGGAACGGATCGGGGCCATCAAGGCCGCGGAACCCGGCTCCCGTGTTTATGCCGTACTCCCGCCCGGCCTGAACGGCATCGCTCTCGAGCGCGCAACCGCGCAGATCGATGCGTGGCGGGCAGTCGGCCTGGATGGAGTCGCCTCGCGTACGGTCGACATCCATACGATGTTCGAGACCTTCGAGCGCAGCCTGGAACCAGGCGGAAACACATACAACGCGGGCTCGTTCCGCTGCCATGCGGACAAGGGTCTGTCGAGGGTCGCGATTTCCCATGAAGCCGGCCAGACCGAGACGCTTGCGATCCTGGACGCCGCGCCTTCCACGGCATGCCAGGCGGAGCTTTGGCTGTATGGCCGTGCCGGCGTCATGTTCAGCCACACCTGTCCGGCGGGATTGAACGCGTGCGCCAACCCGGACAAAGGCGTCTGCCGGGGTGCAACCCATCGGCTTCAGGATAACAGAGGTCGGGAATTTCCCGTAGTCTGCCACCCCGGTCCCTGCACGGTCGACATTCTTTCCTCCCAGCCGGTGAACAACACCGCAATGCTGTCCTGCCTCCAGTCCGCACGTCGGGCTGACGGTTCTTCCGCGTTGGATCGTGTCGCATGGAGGCTGTCGTTTTATGACGAGCCGGCCGTATTCCGGTTGGAACTGACCCGACGGCTGAGAACCTTGCTCGACCCGGCGAAGTCTGTACCGATTCGAAGTGGACTACTGGACTCTTTGGATGAGTACATACGCGCTAATCATTAAGACGAAACAACAGGAGGACATCATGATATCCAATGACAATCAACCGGTAGAGATTTGCATCGAGTACTGCCGAGCGAACGCGAGACTGCCGGAGTACGCCCATCCGGGCGATGCCGGCATGGACCTGCGCGCCGCGGAAGAGGTCCTGATCGCCCCCGGTCAGACTTTGGCAGTACCGACAGGCATCCGGGTTGCGATTCCGTCCGGATATGAGATCCAGGTTCGGCCGCGGAGTGGCCTGTCTTTACATACGCCGCTCCGTGTGCCCAACAGTCCGGGCACCATCGATTCCGGCTTTCGCGACGAGGTGCATGTAATTCTGCACAACTGCGGGCAACCAGCTGCCGGTTCTGCAGATGAATCCGTTATCACGCTGGATTCCAAGGGAAACCGCGCTGGAACCTATCGCATCCGTATCGGCGACCGTATCGCGCAAATGGTGCTGGCCCGTGTGGAGACCGCCTCCTGGAGGCCGGTTGAATCCGTAAAGGACGAAGGAGACAACCGTGGCGGCGGTTTTGGCCATACGGGAATTCAATAATGCATACCGGCGGAAAAATTCTGTCGGGAACCTCCCGAACGGGTCAGTGATCGAGGTACCGGGAGAAAAAGTCGGATAGACGAGCCAAATATCCCGTTGGATCCAGCGGGAACGATTGGAGAAAACCCGCTCCAGCGGGCTGGAAGACCATCGTGCTGTCCGGATGCAACCGGAGGCGCTCGTCAAGCAGTACACGTGCTCCTGCCGCGGCAGACTCGTCCGGCCCGCCCTCGCCGATCACGAAAACCGGCATCTGGACCTGTGACAGGATCGGGATCAGGCTTGTTTCCCCCTTGGCCTGGGAGGAAAGACGCACGGCAACGGGAACGGTGAATCGGCGGAGCGTCCTGTCCAGGAAACCGTCGGACAAGTCCGCGCGGATATAGGCATCGGGCGAGGCGGACACACCGTCAAGAATCAGGGCCAGCACGTCCTCGCGGTTGAACGGAAGTTCCCGGATCAGCTTGGCGTGGGCGGAGTCGTCGCCCGGAAGGAGGGTGGCGCGATCCGTCCCCTCCGACGGGATCCGGTCGATCGCAAGCAGGGCGGCGGCACACCCTGTACCCCAGCCGAACAGAAGAAGGCTGTCGCTGACCGAGTTGCGCCATGCGTAGTCCAGCGCGGCCACGATGTCCTCCCACTCGTTGTACCCGTAGGTGGAAAACTGGCCGTCCGACTCACCGGAGTGGCTCAGGTCGAAGGAAAGCACCCCATACCCGCGTGAAGTGAAAAACTCATACAGGAGAAGCGTGTCCGCGTCGAACTGCAGGCGGTTGCCCCCGATCGAGTGGGCCATGACCACGGTGCCGCGCGGTTCGCCTTCCGGCTGGAACAGCCAGCCGGTAAGATGGGTCTGTCCGTCCAGCGAGCGGAACCCGGCGAGGGAGTAAGGCGGCATGATGGTGCTGGAGTAATTGCTGAGCGGCTTCTTGGCGATCCCCATCAGGGATCTGGCCGAAAGGATGGACAGCCCGGTGATGGAAAGCACGACAAGCGCGATCGCCGTCAGAATCGCCGCGGCGATCCGGACATAGCGCGGCGTGGCCTTTTTCACCCGAACAACCTGCCGGACGGAATAGTGCGGCATCGATGGATCTCCTGTCTCGTCAATGGTTCGTTCATTATACCACCGGCATCTGTGATAGAATGGATTGGCTTACGGTTAAGGGAGGTCCAGACGTTTTATGAATATCTTCGAGGCCATTCTGATGGGTCTTGTCCAAGGCATCACGGAGTTTCTGCCGGTCAGCAGTTCCGGGCATCTCACCCTGACCAGCCTGATCCTGGGACTCGATCCGGACAGCATCCTGACTTTCGCCGCCATGCTGCACATGGGCACGCTGATCGCGGTTTTCATCATCATGCGAAAAGAGCTGCTCGCGCTGCTTCGCCGACCGCTTGGCAGCCTGACCTGGATGCTCGTGATCGGCACGGTTCCTGCCATACTGGCCGCCCTCCTGCTTGGGGATGTCATCGACACGGCGTTCGGCGGGGCTTTTCTCGGCCCGTCGTTTTTCGTGACGGCGGTCATCCTGATCATCCCGATGCTGTTCCGTCCGGGCTCCCGCCCGCTGTCTTCGATCCGCTGGCTCGATGCGCTGGTCACCGGGCTCGCGCAGGCCGTCGCCATCCTGCCGGGCGTTTCCCGTTCCGGCAGTACGATCACGGCATTGCTGGGCCGCGGGGTGGAGCGCGAAGCGGCCATCCGGTTTTCCTTCCTGCTTTCCATTCCCGCGATCCTTGGCGGCTTTGCGCTGGATATGGTGTCGGTGGCCAAATCCGCCGATGGGCTGGGCTCGATCCTGACCGTTCCGGTCCTGGCCGGGGTAGTGGTGGCAGCCGTATCGGGGTTCCTGGTCATGCGTTTCATGCTGAAGAAGCTCAGCCGCAAGGGCATGCTCGTCTGTGCGGCCTATGCGGCCTGTCTCGGTGCCTTTCTGGTGATCGACAAAGCCTGGCTGCACACGGTTCTGTGACGGACAGGCGGAGGAAGGCATGCTGACGCTCGGGATCGAGACTTCCTGTGACGAGACGGCGGCGGCGGTCGTTCTGGACGGCCGTACGATCCAGTCCAACATCATCGCCTCCCAGGCGGAACTGCACGGGCGGTTCGGGGGCGTGGTGCCGGAAGTCGCGTCCCGAAAGCATGTGGAGTCGATCATCCCGGTGATCGACGAGGCACTGGCCGTATCCGGGCATTCCCTGCGCGACATGGGCCTCATTGCCGTCACCCGCGGGCCTGGCCTGGTCGGAGCCCTGTTGGTCGGGATCAGCGCCGCAAAGGGACTGGCCGCCGTCACGGGCATCCCGCTGGTGGGGGTGGACCATATCGCCGGCCATATCGCCGCCAACTACCTGGCCGACCCGGACCTGGAACCGCCGTTTCTCTGCCTGGTCGCTTCGGGCGGCCACAGCCACCTGATCCATGTACGCGGCTACACGCAGTTCGAAGTCATCGCACGCACGAGGGACGATGCGGCCGGGGAAGCTTTCGATAAAGTGGCGAGGGCCCTCGGGCTGGGTTACCCCGGCGGACCCCGGCTGGAGAAAGCCGCAGCGGGCGGAGACGCGCAGGCGGTCCGGTTTCCGAGAACCCGGTTCGACAACGGCTCCCTGGACTTTTCATTCAGCGGCCTCAAGACCGCGGCGCTCAATCACTTGAACCGTGCAGGGCAGGCCGGGGGCCTGCCGTTGACCGGTCAGCTGCTGGCCGATTTTGCCGCCAGCTACCAGTTCGCGATTGTGGACACGCTGGCCGAGCACGCGGTGGATGCCGCCCGGAACGCAGGACTTGACCGGATCGCCATGGCGGGAGGCGTCAGTTCCAACCAGGCGCTGCGCACGGCCTTGCTGGCGAGGGCAAACGCAGCCGGCATGACGGTTCGCTGGCCGCCCGCCGTCCTCTGTACGGACAACGCGGCGATGATCGCGGCAGCCGGCACTTTTTCCTATCTGGCGGGTCGAACGGACGGGCCGGACCTCAATGCCGATTCCTCTGCCGGGATCGAATGACAGGAGATGAGAAGCGGAGATGGCTGCTGTACAAAAGGGAATCAAGCTGATCAATGAAAACCGCAAGGCGTTCCATGAGTATTTCATCCTGGACCGCCTGGAGACCGGCATCGAGCTGGCCGGAACCGAAGTGAAGTCGATCCGGCAGGGGAAAGCCAACCTGAACGACAGCTATGCCATGGTGGAGAACGGCGAACTGTGGCTGTTTGGCATGCACATCAGCCCGTACGAGCAGGGGAACCGGTTCAACAAGGACCCGATGCGCACCCGGCGCCTGCTGGCGCACCGGAACGAGATCGAGCGGCTGTACGGCCGCGTGAAGCAGGATGGCTTGACCATTGTCCCGACGAAACTCTATTTCTTGAACGGGCGCGTCAAAGTGGAAATCGCGTTGGCCAAAGGCAAGAAAAGCTACGACAAGCGCGACGCCGAAGCCCGGCGCGAATCCGACCGGGACATCGACAGGCGCATCAAGTCCGGGGGCCGCGACAGTGACTGATCCCGTTACCCGATCGTGACCCGGTCCGCTTGATCCGATGAGACCACACAGACATAGGACTTGCCCGCGTTGACCTGGAGACTGGAACCATCCGCCGCGGTGAAGACGAACGGATCGTAGATGCCACCCTTGACCCAGCCGATTTCCTGGATCCTGCCTCCCGACAGGTAGTAGCCCGAACCTCCGTCGGTCAGCCGTGCGGCGACATGTCCGTTCGGGTCAAGCGGATAAATGGTTGTGAACAGGATGAACACGTTGGTTGTCCGCAGCTGTTCACCCGTCGTTCCATCGATCTGGGGCGCGCCGTACTGGCTCTTGCCGTAGGTTTTCAAATCGGCGTCATAAGTGAATTCCGCAGTCGGGCTGCTGCCCCAATCTGTAAAGGGAATGGCGAAATGGGTGCAATCGCCGCCCTCGGCGGGAACGAAGCTTTCCGGGTACCTGAAATGAAACGCCGTGCCCACACCATCGTTCAGCGTATCTCTCATCCCTTTGCCCGCGATCGCGCCCAGAATGAGCTCGGCGTTGGATTTGACGCTGTGCTCCGCGCCCTTGGCCGCGGCAATTTCCGGATCCCGCCAGTAACCGGCGGAGTAGAACTGCCAGTCCAGTGTCTGGATTCCCTGCGCGGCCATGTAATCCCAACAGAGAATGGACGCGCCAAAATGGACAAGCAAGGCGTCATGCCCCATCGCGATGTCGACGAAACTGTTGCGGGCGCTGCGGATGCTGCAGATCTCGGGGATTGTCGAAGCGTCGGCGAACATCGCCATGATGCGGGTGTATCCGCTTTCGACTACCATCTCGTAGTACAGATCCGCACTGCCGATCCCGAGCTGCGGCAGCGCATTCTGGATGTTGCTGAACATGACTCCGACAGGCCGCTTGCCCGCATTGTCGGGATTCATTGTATACCGGCCGGTCAGCGGATTCATGTCGACAGGGACATGGGTGGGCATGGGAGTCGCGGAAGGGGATACGGTAGCCATGGTCGTAGCGGCTCCTGTGACAACCGGTACGGTCGCGGGCGGCGTCGTGGTGACGGCAGGCGTCGCCTTGCCGCATGAGGCCAGCCCCATAGCCAATGCCGGCAGCAGCAGTACAACCAGCAACCAAGCCATCCCGTTTTTCACTCTCATCCTTTGTCACTCCCCGTTTCGTCTAATATTTCGGCGTTTTCCCGTCGATCTCCCGTCCATTTTACAACACCTTAAGGTTTGAAGTCGCCCATTGGCTTCTATATAATATGGAGTGGCGCTATTTGGCTGAAAGACTGGAGAACATCGGGAGCGGACAACGCGCAGATCGCTTTTCGAGCCCTGTTCGCCTGAAAATACGGAATCGACGCAATTCCCCGGAATGCGTCACGGAGCAAGTGCATGCAAATCCTCGACTTTGTCCGGCTCATGATCGACAACCCGGCGCTGATGATCACGGTTCTGCTGGTTCTGGCCGTCATATTCGTGAACGGATGGACCGATGCCCCCAATGCAATCGCTACCGTCATCTCCACGCGGGCCATGCGCCCCAGGCCGGCCATCCTGATGGCGGCGTTTTTCAACTTTGTCGGTGTCGCGGTCATGACCTCGATCAACGTCGCGGTCGCAGACACGATCTACAAGATGGTCAGTTTCGGCAATGACAGCCGGATCGCCGTCATCGCGCTGTGCGCGGCCTTATTCGCCATTGTCGTCTGGGCTACGGCCGCCTGGTACTTCGGGATCCCCACCAGCGAGAGCCATGCCCTGATCGCGGGTGTCACCGGCGCGGCGATCGCGATTACCGGATTTGCCGGCGCCATCAACACGTCACAGTGGCTCAAGGTCATTTACGGCCTCGTCCTTTCGACCTTCCTGGGCTTCGGATCCGGATTCGTCGTCGTCAAACTGGTGGGACTGTCGTTCCGGCGGACCAACCGGCGCAGGGCCGACCGGTTCTTTGGACACGCGCAGATCGCCGGCGGCGCCGCGATGGCGTTCATGCACGGCGCCCAGGACGGCCAGAAATTCATCGGCGTCCTCATGCTCGGCATCCTGCTCGCAAAAGGCGAGTCCGTCCAGGCCGGCACGACGCTGGAGATTTCACTCCCCATTATGATCCTTTGCTCCCTGATCATGGGCATCGGCACGTCGGTCGGCGGATACCGCATCATCAAGGCGGTCGGCATGGACATGGTGAAACTGGAAAAATACCAGGGCTTTTCCGCGGATTTCGCGGCGGCAGGCTGTCTGCTGCTCTCCTCGCTGACCGGCATTCCCGTCAGCACGACGCACACCAAGACAACGGCGATCATGGGAGTCGGCGCGGCACGCAGGCTTTCCATGGTCAACTGGAGTGTCGTGCGCGACATGGTTCTCACCTGGGTGCTGACTTTTCCGGGCTGCGGATTGATCGGCTTCCTGATGGCCAAACTGTTCATCCATCTCTTTTGATTTCAGGAGGTATGTAAAATGGCGATTCTCAATAAACCCGTCGATTATTTCCAGATGCTGATCCATGCGACGGAGCAGGCGTGCAAGGCGAGCGAAAAGCTCGAGGCGCTGATTCTCGGCATGGACGACATGGAGCGGCGACTGGTCGAGCTTCATGACATCGAGCATTACGCCGACAGCCTGCTTCACGACCTGTGCGCCGAACTCAACCGGGCGTTCATCACACCGCTGGAACGCGAGGACATCCTAAGCATTGCCAGCGGAATCGACGACATCACGGACCAGATCGAGGACACCGGTATCCATATCTGGATGACCAACATCCAGGGACACCGTGACGACTGCCTCGAGTTTGTCAAGATCGTCAGCCGTTGCTGCGATGAACTCCTGGCCGGCATCAAGGAATTCCGCAACTACAAAAAATCCAAAACGCTTTCCACGCACATCATTGAAGTGAACCGGCTGGAAGAAGTCGGCGACCGTCTGTATCAGAAGTCGGTCCGATCGCTGTACCTTGAGGAGAAAGACCCTCTCGAGATCCACAAGTGGCGTGAAGTGTTCAACGACCTGGAAGAATGTTGCGACGCCATCGAACTGGTTGCCGACCTGATGGAGAGCACCATGATGAAAAACAGTTGATCGGATTGTGAGAATGAAAAGAAGTAAATCGAGTCCTGGCAGACGGCAACCGGAACAGGGGTCCCGACGGAACGTTCCGCAAGCCAGATACCAGATCGAACCAATGCCCTATGGCGCACCGAATCGGAGACCTCCCGCCCGACACAAACCCCACCGTTTCCTGCGGTTCGTGGGACGGCTTGCGATCGCCATGCTCGGGCTGGTCGTCGGATTCGGCTTGTATGCCTACGTCCTTCTCGGCAAGCCGCTGCGCGCCATCATCCCCATTATCCCGGCGGGCACCGGAACGGCGGTCAACATCGACAACCTTACCATCCCCTCGGAGAACATCGATGGAGCGTGGGGCGAGGGAGGACGCGTGCGGGTCTATGTCGATCCCGACTTTCCGATCGAGCAGGTCGACCGGATCGACAGCAAGGTGGAGAACATCCTAATCTTCGGCGTGGACGCGCGAAGTCCGGAGGATTACATCTGCCGTGCGGACAGTATCATCATCCTGTCGATCGACACCCGGGAGAAATGCATCAAACTGACGTCGATCATGCGCGATACCGAAGTGGACTTGCCCGGCCGCAGCTCCGATGAAAAAATCAACGCGTCCTATGCCTACGGCGGGATCGGCCTGCTGATCAACACCATCAACCAGAATTTCGGACTTGATATACAACGGTTCGCCATGTTCGATTTCTGGAGCGCCACCGAGCTGATCGACATCCTTGGCGGCATGGAGCTCGATGTCCAGCAGGAAGAGCTTGAGAATCTCAATACGATCCTCGAGGAAATGCACGCCCTGTTCCACAGCACGACATCGCCAGCCTATGTCACCGAACCCGGATTGCAGAAAATGACCGGCACACAGGCCATCGCCTGGGCCCGCATTCGGGCAGTCGGCTCGGATCACGCGCGGACCGGACGCCAGCGTCATGTCATCATGACCCTGATCAACCAGTTCAAGGATGTCGGTCTGGCAAAGAAAATATCGTTTCTGGACGCCAGCCTCGGACATTTCGAGACGAATATGGGGCGCTCCGACATGATCCGGATCGGACTGGACGCCATGTCCAGCCTGGACGAGATTCGTGAATACAAAGTGCCTGCAGACGGAATGTACCAGACGGACCCCGAAAACTGGAACATGGTTCTGGATTGGGATCAACAACTGCCGGCCCTGCATGAGTTCCTGTGGGGTACAGGAGAAAGGTGAGCGCCACGTGACCAAGACGATCTCCATATCCATTTCCGAACAGGGCCATCACGCGGGGTTCAACTTCGACAATCTGTTCATCCTTGACAACTACGTCCGTGAGACATTGCCGGGCCAGGCATTCGAACGGTCGGTCGTGAATGACGGATCGATTCAGCTGTATGCTGTTTTTGACGGGATGGGCGAAGGGGAGCTGGGCGTCGAGGCATCCCGTGTGGCCGCCGAGATCCTGGACAACCACCGCCAGCGTCTGGCCGAACAACCGGAGATCCCGTTCAAGGACTTTGTCCGTGAATACATCAAGGAAGCCAACGATGCCATCTGCGAGCGTATCCGTATCCATAAGGGATTGCGGATGGGCACCACCTTCTCCCTGCTGTACCTCAGCAACGGCATCGCCCGAACGGCGAACATCGGCAACAGCCGGATTTTCCTGTACCGTGGCGAAAGCCTCATCCAACTCACTTATGACCATACGCAGGCGCAGAAACTGGTGCGGATGGGCATCATCGGACGGGAAGAAGCGCGCGAGCATCCTGAAAAGAACGTTTTGACCCAATACCTGGGGATATTCCCGGAAGAAATGGCACTGGAACCCTCTTTCGGGCCGACCGTCATCCTGCAGAAGAAAGATACGTTCCTCGTAACGAGCAACGGCATTACAGACAGTCTGGACGAAGCCACCCTGCGCGAGCGCCTTTCGGCACCAGGGGTATTCAGCAGCCTTCCCCAGCGCCTGGTCCAGTCCGCGCTGGACTCCGGCTCCCGCGACAACCTGTCGCTCGTCGCGGTCCGAGTCATGGATACGGACACCGAGCAGGCAAAACTCGTTGCCGGCGCGATGAACGACGTCACGACACAGATTCCGGCCGGTGAGATCGACCGCGCCGCTGCCGCGGCCATCGACCTGATGGACGTCGGCGCTGCCGTCAGGAGCGTGCGGACGCCGGCCGCCAACGGCATGGCGGCACCGGCCACACCGGAAACGCGGCCTTCGACCGCGTGGCGTGTCCTGACGCCGATCCTAATCTTCCTATGTTTTGTTCTGGTCGGTGCCGGCGCGGCGAAAATCGCATTTTCCTGGGACCGGATCGTCAATCGGCCGACAATAACGACAACCACCACCGCCTCCACCGGGGAGACAACGGTGAAGCCGACGACGCTCCCGGCCGGAACGGAGCCTGCGGCGACGACGCCCGCGCCGACGGAAACGACTCCGGCAACGACCGCGACGACGACAACCGAAACGACGACAGCTGCGACGACGACGGCTACGTCCGAAGCGACGACAACCGCCGGGACGACAGCCACCACGACGTCTTCCGGTACAACGGCAACCACGACGGCATCTTCGACATCAGCATCGACGACAGCGGCAGCAACCGAAGCCACCACATCGGCCTCCACAACCTCCTTGCCAACCGCTGCGGGGTGACGATTACTCCACGGATCCGAACAGGCACGGGTCGGGGTTTATGTAACATATGCATAAATCCGCCTCCTCATTTCTGTTAAAATAAATAACGAAATAATCATTTCACCCGAAAGAAGGATTCGTCATGTTCCGAAAAACCCGTCTTCTGCTCCCGCTGTTGCTGATACTGTCGCTTCTGTCGACGACAGCGATCAGCTGCTCGACCCCGACGCCGACGGCAACCTCGGCCATCACAAACACCACAACCGCGACCGCCGCGCCGACCACAGCGTCCACCGCCGCGCCGACCACCACCGCCGCGACCCTGCCGTATGCCGACCGCACCGCGGTGAAAATCGCCACCATACAGGGACCTTCCGGCATCGGGATGTCCCAGCTGATGGAAAAAAACGAAAAGAAAAACACCCTGAACCAATACAGTTTCATTGTGGAGGCCTCCGCTCAGAACATCGCCTCGCTGGTGATCTCCGGCGAAGCCGATATCGCGTGTGTTCCGACCAACCTGGCTTCGACCCTGTACAACAAAATGAACGGCGGTGCACGCCTGATCGCGCTCAACACGCTCGGTGTCCTGCACATCGTTGAAAACGGCAATACCGTCAAATCGATCGACGACCTGGACGGCAAGACCCTGCATGTGTCCGGCCAGGGCGCGCTGCCGCAGTATGCGATCGAATACATCCTGGCCTCCTACGGCCTGACGGACAGCGTGGAGATCGTCTATTACGCGGACCATGACGAGCTGGCGGCTCTGGTCGCTGCCGGCACGGTCAATCTCGCGATGCTTCCCGAGCCCAAGGTGACCGCGGTACTCACACAGAACGCGAACGTGCGGCTTGCAGTCGACGTGACCGAGGCGTGGGCAGAAGCCGCCAAGAAGAACGGCGACACCGGCAGCGTCCTGACCATGGGCGCGGTTGTCGTCCGAACGGATTTTCTCACGAAGGATCCTGGCGCAGTCGAGGCTTTTCTGAAAGAATATGAGGAATCCATCCAGTTTGTGACGAGCAATGTCGCGGCCGGTTCGGTCCTTGTCGAGAAATTCGGCATCATGCCGAAAGCGGCTGTTGCCGCAAAAGCGATCCCCAACTGCAATCTTGTCTTCATCGGCGGGGAGGACATGTCCGCTTCCATCGGAAAACTGCTGGAAGTCCTCTTTGCCTCCAACCCGCAGTCCATTGGCGGCAAGATCCCCGGAGACGATTTCTACCACATCGGCTGACCGGCAGCAGGAGGCCCATGATTTGAACGGGCAGTCAGGACCAAACGAAATCAGGCGTGGCAGGCGGCAGGGAAGATCCTTCCGCCTGCTTCGCGGGATCGCGATATTGGCGGTCTGGATTGCGATCTGGCAAGGAGTCTATGCCGCCGTCGGGCATGATGTCCTGTTCGCATCTCCCGCCCAGGTGTTTATCCGCCTTTTAATTATGGTTCGATTGCCGGAATTCTGGCAGACCATTCTCTACTCTCTCGGCCGGATTCTCGCAGGCTTGTTTCTCGGCATTGCCGCAGGTGTCGCCCTGGCCGTCCTGACTTCGTTGTCGCCGCTGGTCTCCGAGTTTTTCAGCCCTTTGATCGGCATGGTCAAATCCACGCCGGTCACCAGTTTCATCGTCCTGGCGATGTTGTGGATCACCCGCGGGCGTGTGCCGGTGTTCATCTCGTTTCTCATGGTGCTTCCGGTCATCTGGTCCAATGTCAGCGAGGGGATACGCCGCCGGGATGTCCGGCTGCGCGAGATGGCCGGCGTTTTCCGCATGAGACGGATCGCGAGGCTGAGACTGGTGGACATGCCGATGGTGCTGCCGTACTTTATGGCCGCTTTCAACAGCGCCCTTGGACTGGCCTGGAAAGCGGGCATCACTGCGGAGGTCCTCAGCAATCCGGATTTTTCCATCGGCGGCAAGATCTATGACGCGAAAATCTACCTCGAAACCGTCGATCTGTTTGTCTGGACAGCGGTCTTGATCGTGGTCAGCGTTCTGCTCGAAAAGGCCTTCCGCCTGCTGATCCAACGAGTCAGGGAGATGCTGCATCTCCGCGGGGAGGCAGCCGCATGAAAACGCCGGTCGTTTTTGAAAACGTGACGAAATCGTTTGGCGGCCAGGTCGTCGTGGACCGGTTGGACTGGCGGCTGCCCGCATCCGGAACCATCTGCCTGTTCGGGCCTTCCGGATGCGGCAAGACGACGCTTCTCCATTTGCTGGCCGGGATCCATCGCCCGGACACCGGCCGCATCACCGGGCTCGAAGGGCGCGTGGTTTCCGTCATTTTCCAGGAGCCGCGGCTGCTCCCCTGGCTGTCTGCATTGCACAACGTCACCGCTGTTCTCCCCCCGACCGGCGCGAGTCACGAGGCGCGCGACCGAATCGGGCTTGACTGGCTGGATCGTGTCGGACTGGCGGACTCATCGGACAAGCTTCCGGATGAATTGAGCGGCGGCATGCGGCAACGGGTCGCCATCGCTCGGGCGCTGGCTTACGGCGGAGATCTGCTGTTGCTTGACGAACCGACACAGGGGCTTGACGGGGCGCTGCGCGATAAAATGATCCGGTTGATCCGGGCGGGCGAAGGGGAGCGGCTGACCCTTCTCGTCACGCATGACCCGGATGAGGCGGAGGCGATGGAGTCGACGGTCGTCACCCTTTCCGGTCCGCCCGTTGCGTTTCCCGTTTGACTAAATCCACAACGTTCGATAATATGGCAGGGACGTCCTCCGTCTATTTGACGAGGCGATCCTATACGGCCGGGGGACGAGCCCTTGACTTCCCGTTCGACATCATGGCGTGTCATCTGCGGCATTCTATTGCTGCTCCTGTGTTCCGCTCTGACTGCCTGCAACAGCAGCCCGGCGGCCTTTTCGGCTGAATCCTCCTCTACCGTCGTGGCCAGGTATTTCGATGCGCTGGTGCGAAACGATTACGAAACGGCCAATTCCTGCCTGGCTGGCGGCGATCAGAATGTGTTTGCCATGGCCAGGCCGAACGGCACCGAGATGGACGCCATCTATGCCCGACTGCTTCAGAAACTCCAATACGATATACAGTCTCCCGCCTCGACAACCGCAATGATCGAAGGGTCGGCGGCAAAGGTCCAGGAAGATGATATGCAACAGGTATCCGTAACGATCACCTCCATGAATGTCCCCAGGATGTTCGATACCGCGATGTCGGAGCTATCGGAAGCCTATGCAAAATCGCTGGTGAATTGTGCGCCCATGCCTCCCAAGACACTGGAAGCGGAGTTGTACTTAAACCTCGCGCGATCCATGTCCTCCGACACCGCTCCGCTCCTGACCGGAACGCTTCAGATCCGGGTCGTGCAGTCGGGCGGGGTCTGGCGGATCGATGCGGACAGCACCCTCTACAACGCGGTGACCGGCAATTTTTTCCAGATCGTCAACCAGGTGCAGCAATGGAAACAACAGGGGTGACAAACCCCCTGGATTATATTGACAGGGGTTTGCGTTTCCTTTACAATTCGCCTTGTTGAATGCTCTGTCTGCTGACGGCGCTTGAATGAAAACAGAATATGGTCCCGACTAGAGGTGGAGGGAAGCATCCCGACGAAACCCGGCAACCCGCAAAGCGCTACGCAATGCACCGTTTGTCAATTGCTTAAAAAGTTGAAAGGCTTTTTTTCAATTGCCATCGCGTTTGGTCGCTTTGCCGGATCAACGGGTTCACCCCGCCCCGGTAGGTAAGTAGAACGAACGCGCTCCGGCAATGCCGGAGCGTTTTTTGATTTAGACTTAGTTTTATATGGAAAGGGCGTGATGATCGAGTTGAACGACAAGATTCGCCTGTTCGGATTCAACAATCTCACAAAAACGCTGTCCTTCAACATTTACGACGTGTGCTATGCCAAGTCGGACCGGGAGAAGAACGCGTATATCGCATACATCGACGAGCAGTACAACTCGGACCGTTTGACCCGGATCCTGTGCGATGTCACCGAAATCATCGGGGCGAACGTCCTCAATATCTCCAAGCAGGACTACGATCCACGCGGCGCCAGCGTCAATATCCTGGTCACCGAGGAAGCCATCGCGGAAGACCAGATCGACTCCTCTTGCAATCGCGGCGATCCCGTGGGGTTCCGCAGCGGTTTCGGATGCAGCCCGTTGGACGATTCCGGCGCGATCGTCGGCCATTTGGATAAAAGCCACCTCACCGTCCATACCTATCCGGAGTTCCATCCCGAGCTGGAGATCTCGACGTTCCGCGTCGACATCGATGTCGCGACATGCGGCAAAGTCTCGCCGTTGACCGCGCTGAACCACATGATCGCCTGTTTCGATTCGGACATCATCACGCTGGACTACCGTGTCCGCGGTTTCACCCGTGACCTGCTGGGAAACAAGTACTACATTGATCACGACATCACATCCATCCAGAACTTCATCGACAAGCAGACACTGCGCCGATACGACGCCATCGATATGAACATCTACCAATCCAACATTTTCCATACGAAAATGATGGTCAATGAAATCAACCTGGCCCATTACCTGTTCAATGTCGACCCGTCCGAACTGCCGCCGTCCGAACGGCTTTCCATCCGGGACCGCATCAGCCGCGAGATGCTCGAGATTTTCTACGGAACGAACATCTACAGCAACGAGGGGATCCGCTGATGGCACGGGAGCCGCTGGACCAGCGCAAGGCGCCCATCCACGAGATGATGCTCCAGCATCGCCGCTCGCGCATCGTCCCTTTTGACGTTCCCGGTCACAAGCAGGGCAGGGGAAACCCGGCGCTTCGCGCTTTTCTGGGGGATGCCTGCCTGTCGGTCGACGTGAACTCGAGCAAGCCGCTCGACAACCTCGCCCATCCCCACGGCGCGATCAAGGAAGCAGAGGAACTGGCGGCCGAGGCGTTTGGCGCGGATTACGCCTACTTCATGGTCAACGGCACGACCTCCGCGGTCCAAGCCATGATCATGGATTCGATCCATGAAGGCGAGACCCTGATCCTGCCCCGCAACGTCCATCGTTCCAGCCTGAACGCCCTGGTCCTGACCGGCGGCATCCCGGCTTATGTCAATCCCGGCATCCATCCCCATCTGGGCATCCCGCTCGGCATGGTGCTCGAGGACGTCGTTCGGACCATGGACGAGCACCCGGAAGCCAAGGCGGTCCTGGTCAACAATCCGACCTATTACGGCGTCTGCCCGGCCCTGGAGGAGATCATCCGGATCGCCCATGAACGCGGCATGCGTGTGCTCGCCGACGAGGCGCACGGCACACACCTGTATTTCGGCCCGGACCTGCCTCCGGCGGCCATGCGCTGCGGTGCCGACCTTGCCGCCGTCAGCGTCCACAAGACGGGCGGATCCCTGACGCAAAGCTCGCTTTTGCTTGCAAGCAAAGAGCGGATCAATCCCGACCACCTGCGAACGGTCATCAACCTTATCCAGACCACCAGCGCCTCCTACCTGCTGATGTCTTCTCTGGACATCGCCCGCCGTACCCTCGCGCTGGAAGGCAAGGAGATCTTCGGGCGCGTCCTGGAGCTGGCCCGGTATGCGCGCCGCGAGATCAACGCCATCGGCGGCTACCACGCGTTTGCGCGCGACATCGTGAACGGGAACGGCTGCTACGGGTTCGACGAAACCAAACTGAGCATCCATACACTGGACATCGGGCTCGCCGGCATCGAGGTTCATGACCTTTTATGTGATGAATACGGAATCCAAATCGAGTTCGGCGATCTCGGCAATATCCTGGCGATCCTGTCGATGGGCGACAACGAGTATGCGATCGAACGGCTGGCTTCGTCGCTGGCCGAGATCCGCCGGCGTTTCGCCAAGGATAAAACCGGTATGCTGGAAACCGAATACATCGTCCCGGAAGTCGTCGTTTCCCCCAAGCAGGCTTTCTATGCCGCGTCCCGCCCGTTGGACATCCAAAAGAGCCCGGGCAGCATCTCGAGCGAGTTCGTCATGTGCTACCCTCCCGGCATCCCCATCATCGCCCCCGGCGAGCGGATCACCCGGGAAATCGTCGACCACGTCCTGTATTCCAAGGCCAAGGGCTGCCTGGTCACAGGCGCCGAGGACCTGACCCTGAAGACCATCCGGGTCATGGCATGAGAGGGTGAACCTATGGAACTCTGGTATACCGAGGAACATACCAAGGGCGTGCGCTTCTCGATCAAGGTCGAAAAGCAGCTGTACAGTGCCTGCAGAATGTTTCAGCATATCGAGGTGTTCCTGTGCGAGGAGTTCGGCACGTTCCTG
>CAZNGQ010000022.1:10643-19045 GCA_964572095.1 uncultured Oscillospiraceae bacterium | reverse complement strand
CCGGCTGACCCTGTCTGCCCAGGGCGGCCGGTCCGCCTGGTTCCTGCCCCTGGGGCGGCGCGCGTCAGTCGCGGCGGCCGCCGACTGGCCCTCGCCCTCCTTCCAGGGACGGTACCTGCCGCTTGAGCGGAGCGTGGACGAAGGCGGCTTCCTGGCCAGCTGGGAGATCAGCTCCCTGAGCCACGGCATACCACTCCACTGGAAAGGCGAGCCCGACTCCCGGCTGTCGCAGGCCTTCTTCGGGGTGGATTTCCTGGAAACCCTGGACCGGATGCTGGAAAGCGCGACGTCGGAAGAATGCGTCGCGCTGTTCTTCATGGATCTCGACCGGTTCAAGGCGGTCAATGACTCGTACGGTCACGATGTCGGTGACCGCCTCCTGATCGAGGTCGGCCGTCGGCTGGTGACGATCAGCATCCCGGACTCCATCCTGGCCCGTTTGGGCGGGGACGAATTTGTCCTGGCCGTCAAGGGCGACTACGAGCGGGACCAGTTCGAGCCGATGGCGTGGCAGTTGCTGTCGCTCTTCCAGACACCGATCGGGGTCGATACGCACCAGTTCCGCATCTCCCTCTCGATCGGCATCACCATTTATCCGCTGGATTGCTCCGAGCGGACCGTCATGCTGCGCAATGCGGACATCGCGATGTACCAGGCCAAGGATTCCGGCCTGAACCAGTATGTCTTTTTCAACAAGCTGCTCAACGAGAACATCCACAGGGAAAACGAACTGGAACTCCTGCTGCGCAAGGCCAATCTGCGCGAGGAGTTCACGCTGCATTACCAGCCTCAATTCTCCCTGCGCGACGGGTCGCTGGTCGGCGCGGAAGCCCTGCTGCGATGGAACAGCCCGGAAATCGGATCGGTATCGCCCGGTGAATTCATACCGATCGCGGAGAACAACGGCCTGATCGTCGCACTGGGCGAATGGGTGCTGCGCAGAACCCTGCGACAGGCGTGCGAGTGGAACGGGAACAACCGTCCGCCGCTGCGGCTGGGCGTCAACCTGTCCCCCCGCCAGCTCGCGCATCCCGGTTTTGACCGGACGATGCAGCGGGTCATGGAGGCCACGGGGGCGAATCCCGCCTGGCTCGACCTGGAAATCACCGAGCACTCGGCCATGCAGTCCGAAGGGCACTACCAGGACCTGTTCGGAAAAATCGCCGACATGGGGGCCACGTTCTCCATCGACGACTTCGGCACAGGATACTCGTCCCTCAGCTACCTGGAAAAATATCCGATCTCCCGCCTGAAGATCGCGCGGGAGCTCGTCGAGAAAATCGCCAGCGACGACAGCTCCTACCAGATCGTCAAGGCGATCATCGCCCTCGCGGCGGCCATGGACATCGCCACGATCGCCGAGGGCGTCGAGACCGAGATCCAGCGCGACCTGCTGATCGAACTCGGCTGTGACCAGGTGCAGGGATTTCTGTTCTCCCGTCCGCTTCCCGCGGAAATCTTTGCCGAGCGCTATCTCGGCCCGGTCGTGTCCGTCGAGCCGGCGTCCGCAATCTTCCGCGCGCTGGCATGAGCCCGGTCCGGCACGCCTACGAGACAAGGCAGCACATGCTGTCCGGCGAATACGAGATCTATCGGTATGTCGATACCGGCATGAGCGGAGTCAGCCTGCACCACCATGACTTCTACGAGTGCTACCTGTTCCTGTCCGGCGTCGTCACTTATATCATCGAGGGGCGCGCCTACGACCTGCAGCCGGGAGACATCGTTCTGGTCAATTCGCGCGAACTGCACCAGGCGGTCATCCATGAGCCGTCCGTTCCGTATGAACGCATTGTTCTCTGGCTGGACCGCTCGTTCCTGCGGCAGCTTTCCACAGCCGGTACGAACCTCGGCCATTGTTTTGAGAAACCCGGGAGAAGCAACATCCTGCATGTCGACCGCGAGACGAGAAGGCACATCCGCTCCCTGCTCGACCGCCTGATCGCGCTGGAAGAGTACAACGGTTTCGGCAGCGACCTGCTGGACAAGGCGCACCTGATCGAACTGCTGGTCCTGCTCAACATCCACAGCCCGTCCGCCGTCCCGGACCCCGCTCCGGATCCACCGGCCGAAAACCACCTGATCGACGATGTGATCGCCTACATCAACGCGAACTTCGACGGGGACCTGTCGCTCGATCGCCTCGCGGATGTCTTTTTCCTCAGCAAGTATCACCTCGCGCGAGAATTCCGGCGCAAGTCCGGAACCACCCTGCATCGATATGTCATCCAGAAGAAGCTGATCGAGGCCAAGGAGCACCTGCTGGTCGGGATGCCGGTCGTCGAGGTGCACCGCCGGTGCGGCTTCGGGGATTACTCGAACTTCTTCCGGGCGTTTCGGAAAGAGTACGGCATGACCCCCAGGGAGTTCTTTGAAGCGATGAACGGGAAATCCGATATTGAGGATTGACGGATCATCATTTTGGAATATGATGAAGCTATATAGGATTTTTTAGCATGTTCCATCGGCAGATTCCAGATCCGTTGCGGCTGTATCGTGTTCTGCAGGCAAGGGGGAGATAACTGTGCGCAACGTGCGATCCGTCTGTCTGATCCCGATTCTCGTGCTGTTCGCCGCGCTCACTGTCCTGGCCATGGCCGCCACGACAACCACGGCGTCTGCCGCGACGACCGCCGCCACGACCGCGGAATCCGCGGACGGGGAGGGCGACACCCCGTGGATCTACATCATCGCGACCGCCCTGGGGGTCGGCGCGGTCGGAGTCGGGGCATGGGCCGTCTCGTCGGTCGTCGTGAAGAACAGGCAGAAAGAGAGATAGGAACGCCGAGCGGCCTACTCGAACCGCAGGCTGATATCCATTGCCCGCACCGAGTGGGTCAGGGCGCCGATCGAGATCAGGTCGACCCCGGTCGCGGCGACTTCCCGCAGGTCCTTGTCGCCCATATTACCCGACGCCTCGGTCAGCGCCCGTCCCGCGACCCGCTCGACGGCGGCGCGCATCGCGTCGTTCGTCATGTTGTCGAGCAGCAGGATGTCCGCGCCCGCGGCCAGCGCCTCGTCGACCTGGGCCAGGTTTTCCACCTCCACCTCGATCCGGAGCGTGTGCGGCGCGTACCCGCGGACCGCCTGGACCGCCGCGGTGATGCCGCCGGCGGCCACGATGTGGTTGTCCTTGATCAGGACGCCGTCGGAGAGGTTCAGCCGATGGTTTGTGCCGCCGCCGGCACGGACGGCGTATTTCTCGAGGATGCGCAGGCCGGGTGTGGTCTTGCGCGTGTCGACGATGCGGGCCCGGTACCCCTGGACCCGTGCGACCGCGTCCGCGGTGCGGGTCGCGATGCCGGACAGGTGCTGCAGGAAATTCAGGGCGACGCGTTCGCCGGTCAGGATCGGCGCGGCCGGCCCCTCGATCGTAGCGAGGATGTCCCCCTTGCGGACCGGGGCGCCCTCGGCGGCAAGCACCTGCATCGTGATCGGCGTGGTTTCGCCGCACAGCCGGTCGACGTGCTCGAACACCCGTCGCGCGACGTTCAGGCCGCAGACGACTCCGTCTTCCTTGGCGATGAAACGCCCGCGGCACGGGCGGCCGGTCATCACGACGCCGGATGTGGTCACGTCGCCGGACCCGACGTCCTCCGCGAGCGCGTTCAACAGGATCGGATCCACCGTCATCCAATTCATTTGAGAGAGCCCTCCACGCCGTTTCTCAGGCCGGCAATCTCGGCCGGTTCAACTTCCGGGTCTGGTTCACGGAAATGCGCGCCGACACTGGTGCCGCGGTCCAGCGCCGCGGTCAGCACGGCTTCGGAGACCGTCGCCATGTCCATCAGCTCGATATGGTCGAGGGTCGACATGCGCGCGCTTTCCAGCGTTTCTTTCATTTCCCGGATAAACGACAGCGTCTCGCGCATGTCCGGGGTCCGGCGGACGATGCCCCCGTTCTTCATCATGCGGTGGCGCAGCAGCCAGCGCAGCTCGGGCAGGTCGGCCTTGCCGGCCGGCAGCGGGGGCTGGGCCTCGGGCAGGAGAGGCGCGGCCGCACGCCGCCCGGAACCGCCGATCGCCTGCGCGCAGCGGCGCCCGAACACCAGGCACTCCAGCAGGGAGTTGCTCGCCAGCCGGTTTGCGCCGTGCACACCGGTGCAGGCGGCTTCCCCGACGGCATACAGCCCGGGCACATTGCTCATCGCGTCCAGCCCGGTGCGGATGCCGCCCATCATGTAGTGCTGGACGGGGCGGATCGGGATCCACTGGCGCGAGATGTCGATGCCCTGGCGCAGGCACTCCGCGTAAATCGTCGGGAAACGGGCGGACAGTTCATCCACGGTTCGGTGGGTGCTGTCCAGGTACACATAGGTCGATTGCGTCTTTTCCATTTCGCGCATGATCCCGCGCGTCACGATGTCGCGGGGCGCCAGCTCGGCCATGGGATGGATGTCCTGCATGAACCGGTCGCCCTGGACGTTGCGGAGGACGGCGCCCTCTCCGCGGACGGCCTCGGAGATCAGGAAAAAGCGGCGGCTCGGATCGCGGGACATCAGCGCGGTCGGATGAAACTGGACGAACTCCATGTCCTTGACCTGCGCGCCCGCGCGGATGGCCGCCGCGATGCCGTCGCCGGTCGAGGTCGAGGGGTTGGTGGTGTACTCGTAGTTCTGGCCGATGCCGCCGGTGCAGATCACGACGTGCGGCGCGCGGTAGACGCGGTAGCCGTTGTCCCAGGCGAGCACTCCGGTGGTCTCGCCGTCGTCGACCAGCACGTCGATCAGGTAGACATGGTCGCGCATCCAGAGGTTCGGCCGTCCCGCGGCAAGCTCGGCCAGGCGCTGGGTCACGCCCCGGCCGGTGGCGTCGCCGCCGCAGTGCAGGATGCGGCTGGCGCTGTGTCCGCCCTCGCGCGTCAGGACAATGTTGCCCGAGTCATCGAGGTCGAAGGGGACGCCCCAGTCGATCAGGTTCTGCACGTCCCGCGGGCCCTCCGCGATGAGCGTCCGCACCGCCTGCTCGTCGCACAGCCCGGCGCCCGCGACCAGCGTGTCCTGGATGTGGGCGGCGCGGGTGTCCTCCTCGATCATGACCGCCGCGATGCCGCCCTGGGCCAGCCAGGACGAGCTGAGCTGCGGATCGCTCTTGGTCAGGACGGCGCAGGAAAGGGAGGGATCCAGCCGCAGGGCGGTGTACAGACCGGCGATGCCGTGGCCGACGATGACGACGTCGAAGTTTTCGACGGGTACGCCCTCCAGGGAGCCGTTAAAGAGATATCGGCGCATGGGAGACCTCCATCATCCGGGTGACGGCTCTCATCGCGCGTTCCCGCACGTCATCGGGAATCTGCACGCCCTGCGTGTGGTTCTCGAGGCAGTTGAGCACGTCCTCCAGATGGACCTTTTTCATGTTGGAGCAGTGGAGGGAGGGCGAGAGGATCTTGAGCGTCTTGTCCGGCGCGGCTTTGCCGATCGCGTGCAGGACACCCCACTCGGTGCCGATGATGAACGCCTGTTCCGGCCCATCCACGACGCGCCGCAGGATCTGGGCGGTGCTTCCGGCGAAGTCCGCGGCGTCCACGACGTCGGGCTCGCATTCGGGGTGGACGAGGACCGGCGCTCCCGGCAGGGTGCGGCGGGCATTCTTGACGTCCGTGACGGTAATCCGGCGGTGGGTCGGGCAGAAGCCGGGGTACGGGATGATCTGCTTGCCGGGAACGGCGCGCGCGATGAAGTTCGCGAGGTTCTTGTCCGGGAGCATGATGATCTTGCGGTTGGGCAGGGAGCGGACGACGCGCTCGGCATTGGAAGAGGTGCAGCAGATGTCGCACTCCGCCTTGACGTCCACGGACGAGTTGACATAGCAGACGACCGCGGCGGTCGGTTCCTGCCGGCGCATCGCGAGGACGTCCTCGGGCGTGACCATGTCCGCCATCGGGCAGCCCGCGGTCTCGACCGGGAGCAGCACCGTCTTGCCGGGATTGAGCAGCTTGGCCGTCTCGGCCATGAACCGGACGCCGCACAGGACGATGACGTCCTCGGTCGCCATCTGGGCCCTGCGGGCCAGCTCGAAGGAGTCGCCGACCACGTCGGCGATGTCCTGGATCTCGGGATTCTGGTAGTAATGCGCCAGGATGATGGCGTTGCGTTCTTTCTTTTTCCGGAGGATCGATTCCACAATGTTGTCCATATCGGTTACCATGTCCTGTTTGCGGGGGACTCCGCGGTTCCGCCCGGCGAGGGGTGCGCGGGCGGACGGTTCTCGGATGGTGGACTCATCGTATCACCCAGTATGGGGGTACGCAACGAATTCATGCGTAAAAAACGCATGATCGTACGAGTTCGGAGCGAATTGATGTTAATTGATGACGTATATCCGGCAGCCCCCGCCGGCGTACCAGGGGGGATCCGCCCAGTGCCGAACCACAGGGTTTTTCCCTGGGGCCGGACACGATCGGCTTTTTGCTGGCTGCTATCATTATAGCCGGATTTTCATTTTCGAAAAGGACGGATCCGGTCCGGGCTCCTATTTCTGCGCCAGACCGCATTTGCTGCAGAACCGCGATCCCGCCGGCAGCCGGGTGCCGCAGCGGATGCAGTAGAACGAGCCGTCCGCGACCGGTATGACCGGAGGCTGCGGTACTGGAGGGGCCGGGGGCGGCTGCCGGCCGGCGGCATACTGTGCCTTCTCCCGCCGCAGGACGGTGTGGAACCGCCAACCCGACTCCCTGGCCGCGGTCTTGACGGTTTTGGGAATCGCGCCGAGATCGAGGTCGATCTCGTAGGCCTTGCCGTCCGGTCCGTACTGGATGCTTTTGACCTTGTGGAACAACGTGGTTCCGCTCTGTGACCACGATCCTCCGCCAAACCCTCCCGACAGGCCGCTCCCGGTTTCCGTCGTGCGCTCCCACATGTTCACGTCCTGGCCGTCCTCGTCCAGCGTGATCGAGGCGTCGTAAACGATCCGCTTGTTCCCGGTGCTCCAGCCGGCATCGAGGAACTCGTTGGCGATCGTGATGTCCGCGCCGGTTCCCGTCTGGAACGGGACCCCGAGCTGCAGCAGCTGACCGGTGATCCGGGCAAGGAGTTCCTGTCGGTTCATGGCGAATCCTCCCGCATGCGAGAAATGGAATATCTGTAGCCAGTCTAGCATATGGACGCAAAAAAAAAGCCGGATCCCGGCGTCGGTTTACCATCCGGTTAAGGTATGGTAATTACCAGGTAAACTCATGGAATTCTAATGAAAAGCCAAATACACGAAAGCCCGGACGCGTTAAAATACGTACGAAACATTGCATGTAGAAGAGAAAGGGCAACCCGCTATGAACGACATCCGTGTCCGTGAACTGTTCGGGATCCATATCGCAGACGCCATCCGGTTCGCCGCGACGCTGTCGCACGACCGCCCCGATGCCGCCGGCGCCCTCAAGAACCTGCTCGGCGGCCAGAACCGCCGCGGGTCGCAGCGCTCCGCGGCCCAGGTGCGCGGGCTGTCCGTGCCGCCGCTGCTGATCCTCAGCCTGACACGCCAGTGCAACCTCCGGTGCGCGGGCTGTTACTCCAACGCACGCCGCGAGGAGACGTCCGAAATCTCCGACGAGGCGCTGGCCAGGCTCTACGCCCAGGCCGACGCGCTCGGCGTATCGATCGTCATGCTGGCCGGCGGCGAGCCCCTGATGCGGCCCCGCGCGCTGGAAATCGCGGCGCAGTTCCCCGGGCTCCTGTTTCCGGTGTTCACGAACGGCTTGCTGATCGACGCGGATCGGGCGGCGTTTTTCGCAAAGAATCCCCATCTGGTCCCGGTCATCAGCCTCGAGGGCGGCATGGACGCGACCGACGCGCGCCGCGGCGACGGAACCCACCGGGGCGTAATGGAGGCTATGGCGCGGCTGGACGCCGCGGGTGCCGTCTTCGGGGTCTCCATCACCGCGACCACGGCCAACCGGGAGGCCACGACGGCCGACGATTTCCTGGATGATTTGTGCGCGCGGGGCGCACGGGTGTTTTTCTATGTGGAATATGTGCCGCAGAACGGGGAGGACGCCGGACTGGCGCTGGATGCGGCCGGGAAGAAGCGGCTGCTGGCGAACCTCGGCCGGCAGCGGCGGCGCAGCCGTGCCCTCCTGGTCGCCTTTCCCGGAGACGAGGAGGAAACGGGCGGATGCCTGGCGTCCGGACGGGGCTTCCTGCATGTGGATGTCGACGGAAGCGCTACGCCCTGCCCCTTCTCTCCCTATGCCGACGCGAATGTGACGGACGGACTGGAGCAGGCGCTGCGGTCACCGTTCCTGGCACGCGTCCGGGAGCATCACGGGGAACTGGGGGAGGGTTCCGGAGGCTGTACGCTCTGGCGGAACCGGGATCTCGTGGAGTCCTGGCTGGAGAATCCGTAGGATTCGACAAGAATCCGTAGGATTCGACAAGAATCCGTAGGATTCGACAAGAATCCGTAGGATT
>CAZNGQ010000022.1:0-10543 GCA_964572095.1 uncultured Oscillospiraceae bacterium | reverse complement strand
CGACAAGAAACCTTCAGATAAGCAAGACGGTGTCGGCCAGGCGGTCGAGCGCTGTCGCGAGCGACGCGCGCGGAAGCGCGAGGTTGAACCGCTCGAACCCGTCGCCTCCGGTGCCGTACAAATATCCGTCGCTCAGGACGATCCGCGCCTTTTCCCGCAGGAACCGCTCCAGGACCGCGCCCGCGCCACTGTCGGAGACAGAGATTTCACTGCGTGCCAGTCTTTCCGCAAGCGGACGGAAATCGGCCCAGGCCAGGTACATGCCTTCCATCGGGTACAGCCGGACGTCCGGGAGGATCCGGGCGAGCCGCTCCGCGAGCAGCGCGTAATTGCCCCGGACGTAGGCCAGCATCGCGTCCAGCCAGGCATCGCACCGGGTGTACGCCGCCATGGCCGCCGCGCGGGCGAAGTAGCCCATATTGGAAAACCCGTCGGCGCCCATCTGCCGGACGAACCGCTTGCGCAGTTCGGGATCGGGCAGGTAGGCCGAGGCGTTCTGCATGCCGGCCAGGTTGAAGGTCTTGCTGGGGGAGAACCCGGCCAGGAAGTCTGGGCCGCCCCGGCCGGCTGCCGAGGCGAACACCGTGTGCCGATGGGGCGGGTGAGCCAGGTCCCCATGGATCTCATCCGAGGCGACAAAGATCCCGTGCCGCGCGCACAAATCCGCAAGTTGCCGCAGTTCCTCTGCCGTCCATACCCGGCCGACCGGATTGTGCGGATTACAGAGCAGAAGCATGCGCGCCTGCGGCGCCTTCCGTTCCAGGTCGTCGAAATCCATCTCGTACCGTCCGTCGCGGAGGATCAGCGGGCTTTCTACGACGGTCCGACCGTTCTGCCGGACGATCGAGAAAAAGGGAGGATAAACCGGAGGCATGACGAGGACGCCGTCCCCCGGTCCGGTGAACGCGCGCAGCGCGACGGCCAGGGCCGGGATGACCCCGGACACGGTTACGATATCCCGGGGGTCGGCGGTAAACCCGTGTCGGCGCGCCATCCAGCCGGTTACGGCGTCCAGGTACCCTCCGTCCGGATCGGTATAGCCATAGATGGCCCGGTCTGCCGCCCGGCACACCGCCTCGCGGATTTCCGGCGCGACGGCGAATTCCTGGTCGGCGATCGAAAGCGGGGGGCAGGAGTCGAAACGCAGCTCCGGCGGGCAGCGGTCCCACTTGATGGCGCCCGTTCCGGCACGGTCGATCGGGGTGTCGAAGTCGTACATGGTTCCACCTCCAGACAGGGGCATGTCCTGGTTTCATGCTATCACGAGTCCCGCGGGAAACGCATGCAAAAGGAGCCGTGACGGTTGCGGATCCGATTTCATCTGGCGAGGGTAAATCATTTTTCGATTTACTTCGAAAATAAATTTACCGCCGATAAAAAAGTACCTTGACAGGCATAGTAAGTGGTTGTACGATGTAGCTACGAAAGCGAGGTGAGACCATGGCGATCGCATCGGACATCATCCGGGGGCATACGGAGACCATCATCCTGCGCCACCTTCTGGAGAAGGACAGTTACGGATACGAGATCAACAAGGCCATCCAGGAGAAGACCGGCAACCAGTACGAACTGAAGGAGGCGACGCTCTACTCGGCGTTCCGCCGGCTCGAGCAGGCCGGACTCATCGCCCCATACTGGGGGGACGAGACCACGGGCGCCCGGCGCAGGTACTACTCCATCACAAGCGCGGGCCGTCTGTACTACAAGCAGAACAAGGACGATTGGGAAGAAGCCAAGCAACTGATTGACAGGCTGATCTGAAAGGAAGGAAGAGCAAATGGTCGCTAAAATCCGGGCCTACATCGAGCGGGCGTTCGCGGACGCCCCGAAAACCAGAAAATCAACGGAACTCCAGGAAGAACTGATTTCCAACATGATCGAGAAATTCAACGACCTGCTTCGCGAGGGCAAGACCGAGGAGGAAGCCTACACCATCGTCATCGCCGGCATGGGGGACATCGACGAGCTGGTGGACGGGATGCGCGAGCGCCAGGTGCTGCAGCAGCCCTCGCCCGAGGAACGCCGCCGGAGCGCCCTGCTGGTCTCCATCGCGGTGGGCTTGTATATCTTGAGCCCTGTCCTCCTGATCCTGTTTGCGGCGGCGTTCTCCCAGCCGATCGCCGGGCTTTCGCTGATGCTGGTCTGCATCGCGGTCGCCACCGGCCTGCTGGTGTACAACGCGGCGATCCGCCCGAAGTACAGCAAAGAGGACGAGACGCTCGTCGAGGAGTTCAAGGAGTGGAAATCCGGCCGCTCGCGGGAGAAGAGCATCTTCAATTCCTTCTTCGCGGCGTTCTCCCTGCTGGTCGTCGCCATCTACCTGTGGGTCAGTTTCATGTACGGCGCGTGGGCGTATTCCTGGATCATCTTCATCATCGCGGCGGCGATCCGCAATGTCGCCATCGGCATCCTGGGGATGCGGGAGGGGAAAAATGGCCGCTAAAAACAATACGCTCATCGCCCGGATCGTCATCTGGGCAGCTATCGGGATCATCGCCATCGTCGTCCTGGCATGGGCGGCGGCCGGCGGAGGCATCGGAAGCCTGTTTGCCCGGGGGTTCCACGGAGGCAGCGCCACCAACCTGATCAGCTCGGCGACCATCGACACGGACATCGACGCCATCGACATCGACTGGACTTCGGGCGGCATCACACTGGTTCCGACGGATGGCAAAACGATCACGATCAAGGAATTCTCCTCGGATCCCGACCAGGATCCCCGGCTTGTCCACTCGGAAAAGGACGGCACCCTGACGATCGACTGCAAGAACCGGAAAGGCATCTACTTCTTCAGCTGGGGCTGGCACAATTCGGTGCTGGAGATCGCCCTGCCTCAAAAGGATTACGACCGGATCGCCGTCGAGGCGACCTCGGGGGACTATGACCTGTCCGGACAGACCGTCGGGGAACTGGATGTGGAACTGACTTCCGGCAACGTCCGGCTGGACGGCACCACAGCGGACCGCATCGACATCGTCCTGACGAGCGGGGAACTGAACGGCAGCGGATTGAAAGCGGACCGGGTTGTTGTCGATGTGACCTCCGGCCGGCTGGACCTGGACGGAGAACTCGGCGAGATCGACCTGGAGATGACCTCCGGCACGGCGCGGGTGGCATCCGCGGTGCTGCCGGAGCGCCTGAGAGCCAGTATCACCTCCGGCAACATGAACTTTTACCTGCCGGACAAGGACGGATTCTCCGTCGACGTGCAGAAGACGTCCGGCCGCTTCGACACCGACTTTGCGATGGCGGCCAGCGGCAGCCGGTATACCTACAAGGACGGCGGTCCCCAGTACAGCCTGTCCTGCACCAGCGGCGACATGAACCTTCGCGTACTGGACTGATCACGGCGGGCCGGGCCCGGTGGCCCGTGGGGGGCGGCGGATTTCACAGGTCTGGTTTATACTGGATTTTGTGATCCTCCGTCCCTCTTTTTTATTTTCGAGGTAATGCGAGATGAAAGAGATTATATCAATCCGAAAACTGACCAAGCGGTACGGATCCCTGACCGCGGTTGACGCGATCGACCTCTCGGTGCACGAGGGCAGCCTGTTCGCTTTCCTGGGACCGAACGGAGCCGGCAAGTCGACGACGATCAACGTCCTGTGCACCCTGCTGGAGAAAACCGAAGGCGAAGCGGAGGTCGCGGGCTTTCGGGTCGGAAAGGACGACGAGGAGATCCGCAAAGCGATCGGCGTCGTTTTCCAGGACAATGTCCTGGACGAACTGCTGACCGTGCGTGAAAACCTGCTGTCCCGCGGCGGGCTCTACGGCCTGACCGGGCCGGCGCTCCACAAGCGGCTCGAGCAGGTGGCAGACATCCTCGGCATCGGCGACCTGCTGGGCCGACGATACGGCAAGCTGTCGGGCGGACAGCGCCGGCGGACCGAGATCGGCCGGGCGCTCATGGGCGACCCGCGCATCCTGTTTCTGGACGAACCGACGACCGGCCTGGATCCCCAGACCCGTATCAACGTCTGGCAGACGATCCGCCGCCTGCAGACCGAGCTTCGGATGACGGTCTTCCTGACCACGCACTACATGGAAGAGGCGGACAGCGCGGATTGGGTCGCTGTGATCGACGGCGGCAAGATCGTCGCGGAGGGAACGCCCTACGACCTGAAAGAGAACTACAGCACGGACATGCTGCGTCTGGCCCCCGTCGAGGGGAAGCGGGACGAGGTGGAGTCTCGGCTGGCCGGAACGGGTCATAAGCCGGAGCGCGTCGCGGAGCGGCTCTATATCCCGGTGCGGGACAGCATGGAGGCGTATCGGATCCTGCGGGACCTGGAAGGGGCGTTCGACGCGTTCGAAGTGGTCAACGGCAGCATGGACGACGTTTTTGTGAACATCACAGGACACCGGATCCGGGAGGACGGATGACATGGACACACTGTTCCGATTGACCCTGCGCGATGTCAGGGTGTATCTACGCGACCGCGCTTCGGTTTTTTTCTCGTTCCTGTCCATCCTCATCATCATCGGCATGTACGCGTTGTTTCTGGGCGACAACACGGCCCGTTCGATCGAGAACGCGGTCCAGGCCGCGCATGGCGGTTCGGGCGATATCCGGATCGACGGGGTCAAATGGATGGTCGACGCCTGGATCATGGCGGGCATCCTGGTCGTGAACGCGCTCACGGTGACGCTTGGCGCGCTCGGGGTGCTGGTCGACGACGAGAGCCGAAAGCGCCTGGGCGCCTTCCTCGTCGCGCCGGTCAAGCGGGGACGGCTGGTGCAGGGCTACCTGCTGGCCGCCATGCTGGTCGGCCTGCTGCTGGGGATGGCGACGCTGGCCGTGTCCCAGCTGTATATCGTCCTCAAGGGCGGCGAGCTGCTTTCGTTTTCGGCCCTGGTCCGGGCGATGGGGCTGCAGGTGCTCAATGTGTTCTCTTCCGGCTGCATCGTGTTCTTTTTTGTCTCCTTTGTCCGGACGCCCGGAGCGTTCGGCACGCTGAGCACGATCATGGGCACGCTGGTCGGTTTCCTTGCGGGCATCTACATGCCGGTCGGCGCCATGCCGCCGGCGGTCCAGACCGTGATGAAGTTCGTCCCGCTGACTCACGCGGCCGCCCTGATGCGGCAGGTGTTCATGGCCGCGCCGATGGAACGGGTGTTCGAGAGCGTTCCGCCGCAGGCTGCGGAAGGGGTTCGGAACGAGATCGAGGAGGTGTTCGGCGTGCGGATCTTTGTCGACGGATCGGCGCTGTCCACGACGGTCATGCTGGGGATCGTCGCGGGTGCGGGCCTCCTCTTCCTGATCCTTTCGATTCTCCGCATGAACCGGAGAAAACTCGGCTGAGAATTTCCAGGGGAAAGCCAATCCGAGCTTTCCCCACTGACAGGCTGGATGTATCCGATACGGATGTGTGGTTTATAATGATAGGCAAATGTTGGGCCGCGGCCGGATTCGACGATGACACCATCCGAAGGGGAATGACATGACCGATCTGCCGGTGGATGCCAACCGCGCCTTCTTCGACCGCCTGGTGACCGGCGATCATCACGGGCTTTTGCAACAGATCCGGGGTCGGCTCGACGATGCCGCCCAAACCGCGGCGGGACTCCGGGATATCTACCTGGAGACGGTTTTTCCCGTGATGGGCGAGATCGATTCCCGATACCGCGGCGGCCGGCTGTCGGACCGGGAGTTCCGGATCGCCTCGATCACCGCCGCCCGGACGGAGACCGTCCTGTATGCGCACCTGCCCCCGGCATCCGTCCGACGTGGACAGGCCGTCGCCAGCTGCCTGCCTGGGCGGACCCAGAGCATCGGCAGCTACCTGGTCGCGGACCTGCTGGAGTTGGAGGGCTGGGATGTCCCTGTCCAGCCGGCACTGGCGGATTCGTCGGAAATCCTGGCGCTGCTGGCACAGCTGCACCCGTTCCTGCTCGTCCTGTCGGTCGAGCCGGAGGACGACCTCGCCGCGGCGGGCCTCTTTGTCCGGTACATCCTTGACCGCCTCGCGCTGCCGACGCTGCATGTCATACTCCTGACGGAAAAGCCGGCCACAGCGCTGGACCTGCCGTCCGAGATCGCCGGGGTGTGCACGGTCGCGCAAAGCCCCGGCGAACTGCTGCTGGCCGCCGCGAGATTCTGGGAGGACGAAGGCCGGCCATACGCTCTCGGGCTGTCCTTCCCGACGATCGCCACCGCGGAGGAGACCGCCTCCGACGGGTTCGGAGCGGCAGACGGCAGACACTCCGCCATACCCGGTTTCGCGACCGACCCGATGGATGTCCTGGGATCGCTGGCGGACCTGACACTGGACGCGATCATCGCATACCGGCAGATGGTCCGGCGGAACCGCGAGCTCGAGTCCGCAAACTCCCGCCTGCTCGACATGACCGAGACCGACTACCTGACCGGGGTGCGGAACCGCAGGTTCGCCTATAACCAGCTCGACAGCTTTGTTTCATACAAGAAACGCAATCCGAACTTCACCTTCAGCGTGATTATGTTCGACCTCGACAACTTCAAGCAGATCAACGATATCTACGGCCACGCGGCCGGCGACTCGGTGCTGGTCGCGGTCGCCCGGCGCGTGCGGGAGTCCCTGCGCAAGGAAGACCTGTTTGCGCGTCTCGGCGGCGACGAGTTTCTGGTCACCCTGTTCAACCATGGCGTGGACGACGCCGTGGCCGTAGCGGAAAAACTGCGCCGGGCGATCGAGGGCATCGATTTTCAAGGGATGATATTCACGGGAAGCGGCAGGATGTCCGGCAGCTTCGGGGTGACCCAGCTGGCCGAGGGAGACGACACCTCCCGGATCGCCTCGCGCGCCGACCAGGCCATGTACGATGCCAAGGCCGCCGGCCGGAACCGGACGGTCATACTGTGAGGAGGTTCCCATGATCGAACTGCCGGAAGCGTTGGTCATCTCCGCCCAGGCGGACCGGGCACTGACCGGGCGTGTGATCCGTCAGGCCTTGCCGCCGTCCTCCCCCCATCGGCTTGCCTGGTTCACCGGCGATTCCGCCGATTATCCCGCACGGCTGCAGGGCCGGGCGGTCACGGGCGCCCGGAGCCGGGGAGGCCTGGTGGAGATCGCGCTGGAGGGCGGCCTGTTCCTGTGGCTGTGCGACGGTGCCAATCCGCGCCTGCACGGGCCCGGCGCCCCCCGCCCCGCCAAGTACCAGCTGATGGCCGAGCTGGACGACGGTTCAGCCGTCACCGTCACCGTCGCCATGTACGGCGGCATCCTGCTGGGCGAGGCGGACCAGCGCAAGGACATGTACCTGCGGACCTCGTTCACCGATCCGTCGCCCCTGACGGACGATTTCACCAGGGACTATTTCGACTCCCTCTTCACGCGCATGGACGAAAACGCCGGCAAATTGACCGCCAAGGCCTTTCTCGCCACCCACCAGCGGATCCCCGGGCTGGGCAACGGAGTGCTGCAGGACCTGTTGTGGCGCGCGCGGATCCACCCGAAGCGCAAGATCGCCACCCTGTCGGACATGGAAAAGTCCGCCCTGTACGACAGTGTCCGGGGGACGCTGCGCACGATGGCGGACCTGGGCGGGCGCGATACCGAGAACGACCTGTACGGCCAGCCCGGAGGCTACGGCACCGTCATGTCGAAAACGAACACGGCGATGGTCTGTCCGTCCTGCGGCGGCGGGATACGGCGGGAAAGCTTCATGGGCGGAAACATCACGTTCTGCCCGGCCTGCCAGCCCCTGGACCGCTGAAGCGTTTCAGGACAACAGCCGTTTTTCTCCCTGAAGCCCCTGGATCGGCCCGATGTCCTGAGTGACTTCGAGTGTGCCCAGATAGGCGCCTGCCTCCGAACGGACCGCAAAGTACCGGATGTATACCGTCCGTTCACCCATGCGGATCCAGAAATCCTCATGCTCTTTGGCGCCCGAACGGAAATCGGCCAGGATTTTTTCGACGATATGCATGCTCGCGGGCGGATGGCAGTTGACGACCTTGCGCCCGATCACGGTCCGGGTGCGCGCGAAAATCCGGTCTTTCCCCTGTGAAAACCAGCGGACGGTGTCGTCGGCGTCGACGAACGTGATATCCAGCGGCAGGGTGTCCAGCATGCGGACGATTTCGGAAAGGCGCAGCTCCCCGGTCGGGAGCTGGAGCAGGGCGTCGGGTCCCGCAGGAGGTACAGATGCCGGGGGTTCGGGCACACCGGCCGCGGCTTCATCGGGGGACTCCGCCTCCATCTCCGGGGCCCAGGCCGGCGCGCCGTCGATCAGGCAATACCCGATCTCGCCGATCCCGCTGGCCACCATCGCCCAGTCGCGGGCGGTCAGGGTTTCCATCATCATGGGGAACAGGATGTTTTCCTCCTTGAATACCATCTCACCGATCTTGAGCAGGACCGCCTCGAACTTTTCCCGCAGGATCGGCCGCCGGTCTTCCTGGCTGTCGAGGGAGGTCCGGACTTCCCGAAGCGCGGCGCGGATCTCGTCGTCGACGCCCCACATGACCTTGGGCGGAGCCGTGATGCCGTATTGCTCGAGGAACGGGAAGAACAGGTTTTCCTTTTTCGAGTAGTGCAGATCGATCTTGGACAGGTGCACGGTATCCTCGCGGAGGGCGGACAGCGCCGACAGGCTGCTGTTGACGGTGTAATCCTCCAGGTGGGGGCGCAGCTGGCGGGCGATCAGATTCTCCAGCGCCTCGTTTTCGCGGCGCATCGTATGGATGGGGTGTCCGGGGACGGCGGACGGGTCGACGGGGCGGTGGATCTCTTCGATCGATCCCTTGAAAACGGCCGAGTGCACATCGCACAGCCGCTGCACCTCGGCCACCGGCATGCCGTCGCGGATGAGCGCCTGCTCGACGTCGGCGATCTCGGCGGCGGAGACGCTGCCGAACGATCGCTCGAAATCCCCCCGGACCTCTTCGACCGTCTCTCCGTCGTGAAGCCGGCGGATCAGTTCTGCCAGTTGGCGCTGGCGGCGTTCGTGATTGTCGATGAGTTCACTCATACGGATGTCACCTCCCTTATGTCTTGGGGCAAGGGGCCTGTTGCCATTATAGAATAAAATTCGATTTTACGGCTTAATCTGTTATTTCACTACATTTTGCGTCGATGTGCTGTCTCCTGTGATTGTAAATCCGGACGCTTCCAACCGATCGCGCAGGATCGCCAGGGATACACCCCTCATTTTCGCCCCGTTCGGCAGCGTCATGAACCGTCCAGCGGTCTGGAGCATGCCTGGCTTGACGATATCGACAAAACCAAGGCCGCGCAGGATCTCGACGAGTTCCGGATACTCGGTGCACAGGCTGTAGACGGAGTGGCCGAGGTCGAGCGGACGGCGGGCGCTCATGCGGCATCCTCCGCCGTTTTCAACAGGATGTTGTTTTCCAGGTGGATGTGCTGGAACAGGTCGGCTTCCAGTCGGGAGAGCGAGTCCATGAACGCGGCGTAGGTCGGGCAGTGGTCCGGCGGCGGCTCGTATCCGCCGGTCAGCGCGCGCAGTTCATGCAGCACGAGGCCGGCGGCTTCATGCTCCGCGCGGATTTCGGCGGCGAGGCGGTCGATGTCCCCGCTGCTGGCCGGATCACCGGCATTCAGCATCGGAAAGAGCGCAACTTCCTCCTTGATGAGGTGCTGTTCCAGATCGGCGCGCAGATGGCTGAACAGCGCATGCGCGCGGAACAGCTCCGGGTGCCGCATTCCATGAGCCGCCAGCGTCTTTTGCGCCAGCTCCCCGATGCGGGGCAGCGCTTCCCGCAGATAGGTGTGGTGTCGCGCTTCGATATAACCGGTCAGTTCATCCGCGTCCATCCGGTCAAACCCGGTTTCGGATCCGTCCGCAGCGCCCGCGCGTTCGGACAGAACGTCCAGCGCATGGTCCAGTTCGTCCGGACTGCGATTCTCCGCCGCGAGCGCTTCGCCCAGCAGGCGGTGGCCTCCGCAGCAGAAATCGACGCCGGCGGACCGGAATGCGGCCGCGGCCTGCGGCAGGGCGGTGACGATATCACCGATGCGGCGCTCGTGCCAGTCGGGTTGACCCGCTTGTCTCTTCTCTTGATTGTCCATATTCATGCCTCCTTGTCGGGGTGGCCGGATCCAGTGGATGGTCCGTCCGGTTCTCTGATGATTGGAGTCTAGTCCGAATCTCCCGGGAGGTCTGTGATTTGAATCAAATTCTAGAAGAAATCCGGTCCTCATAAAAAGTCTCAGACCGACGCGTCTTCCAGTGCGGCCCGGTCCAGGATCAGGATGGAACGGCCGCCTGCGGAGCGGATGATTCCGTCGTCTTCCAGCTGTCCCAGTTTCCGGCTGACCGTCTCCCGCGCGATTCCGATATAGCTGGCGAGGCCTTCACGGCTGAGCGGCAGTTGGACGAGTGTACCGGCGTCCGTCCGTGAGCCGTACTTGTCGGCGAACTCCAGCAAGGCCGTGCCGATGCGTCCCTCCAGCGCGCGCACCCCCATATGGCTGGCGACGTTCTCCAGCCGTTCCAGCCGCGCGCCGAGCTCCTCGATGATCCGGACACCGATGTCGGGGAACTCCCGCATCAGGGAGGTGAAGTCGTCCTTGTACAGCAGGCAGGCACGGACGTCCTC
>CAZNGQ010000021.1:0-19311 GCA_964572095.1 uncultured Oscillospiraceae bacterium | reverse complement strand
CCGGGAAATCCTGGAAGAATGTGGCTATACAGTCACAAACATTGATGAGGAGATTGCAGTGATTATCGAGCAAAAGCGGATGGAAAATGACGGCAAGTATTATCGCTGCATCAATCATTTTCTCTTGTGCGATGTCACTGATGAACCGACTCACAAACCGCAAGCGGAAGAAATCAAAGACAAACTCCAAATGCACGCGATATGGGTATCTCTGCAGGAAGCCATTTCAACGAACGCAAGCCAGTCCTATGATGATACATCGCGTGACAGGCCAGTTTGGCGTTGGTTGGATGAACAACAATAACCTGGCTCTCATCCTCCTATTCAACCGTGAGTTGAGTCCACTGTAAACTCAAATACAAGGTTATTTGTTTGCCCCTTCTTGTGTGATATAAATTCACCAAGAGGTGACAGAAATGCACAAAATACTTGCGGGAAACATCACGCGCTATCGCAAAGCCCTTGGATTGACACAGGAGACCCTCGCGGAGAAAGTCGGTGTGACCTTTCAGGCCGTCAGCAAGTGGGAGAACGCCCAAACGCTGCCGGATACCGCGCTTTTACCGTCCATCGCGCGGGAACTGAATGTCAGTGTGGACAAACTGCTCGGCTATTCGGCATTCGGCGCAGACCTGTCTCCCTATGAAAAGCAGTACGGCGGCAACGGTTTTTATTGGGGAGTCGTGCCGTCCACGATGTGCTTGAAAGTATTGGAACTGCTTCCTCCGGACAGACCACTCAAACTGCTTGATATCGGTTGCGGGGAAGGAAAAGACGCTGTTTTCTTCGCCCGATGCGGATATGACGTGAGCGCGTTCGATATCAGCGAGACGGGACTTGAAAAGGTCAAACGGCTTGCAGACGCAGCGCGTGTGAACGTGCATACATTCCGCGCAAACATTTGGGATTTCAGACTGGACGATCATTTCGACGTACTGTATTCCAGCGGCTCATTGCACTACATCAAGCCCGAACTTCGTGATGAGATCATGGAAAACTATAAATCACATGTCAACGCAAACGGGTTGGTGGCGCTTCACACGTTTGTTCAAAAGCCGTTCATCGAGCGAGTCGACCAACAGAAAATCGTATATTTATGGAAGTCCGGCGAATTGTTCACCTATTATCACGACTGGTTTATCGAAAGCTGTTCGGAGTATATTTTCGATTGCAACTCGTCGGGAATTCCACATAAACATGCCGCGAACCGTTTGTTTGCAAGAAATAATGACGGAACGCGATCGAAATAAAGCGAGCGTAGTGCGGGTTGTCAATGATATAATTACGGCATATCGATCATGACGCCATCATAAAGGCATACCGTTCTTCCAAAGGGACGGTATGTCTTCTAGTATGTCCTGAACGACACGGCGAATACGGTTTTTTAGGAGGCCAAAATGACGATTGGCGAAGTTTGCCTGCTCACAAACGATGTGGTCGCTCTCTCGAGATTCTACCGAGCGATTCTCCAGATCGACAATGAAAACGACGACCCTGTTCACCAGGTAATCCTTTCGGAGGGGACCACGCTGACGATCTACAACGATGGAACCGGTTCTCCCAACCAGAATTCGAACATCGCGCTGGCCTTTACCGTGGCAGATGTCGATGCGGAATACGAACGGCTGCTAAGCATTCCGATCGCGATTCTGGAGCCACCTACAACGCGGCCGTGGGGAGCGCGCAACATGCATTTTATCGATCCCGACGGGAACCATATTTACTTCAGGAGCTTTCCTACCCGGTAACAATGAAAGGGATACACATGCTTCAATCGGTTCTTTCAACCCTGTTCCAGGTAATCGTACCGCTATCCATTCCGGTTGCCGCCGGCGCACTCCTGGTGAAATTCAGGCGTCTTGAGACTTCACACCTGCTCACTGTCGTCCTTTATTTCCTGATGCCCGTCATGATATTCAAGACGTTGACCACGTCCCGGATCACCATGATGGACGTCAATGACAGCCTTTTGTTCGCAGTCCTGAATCTGGTACTGATGTGGGCTGCTGCGACGCTGCTGGCAAAGCTGCTGAAAATGCCGGATCCGAATGCCGCCGGGCTGACACTGGTCTCGACCCTGACGAATTCCGTGAATTACGGACTCCCGCTCGTTCTGTTGGCATTTGGCCAGTCCGGTTTGGAAAAAGCATCCGTCTATGTGATCATCCAGATGATTCTGGTCAACACCGTCGGGATCTACATCGCCGCTCGGTCCAGATTCTCCGTCAGGAACGCGGTTTTATCCGTGTTGAAACTGCCTTCCATTTACGCGCTTCTGCTGGCGGTGATCCTGAAGCTGCTGGATCTGCAAATCCCGGCCGGTATCGGACAAGGCGTGGATATGGTGTCACAGGCGTATTCTCCTGTCGTGTTGACGATACTGGGCGCCCAGATGGCCAGCGTGAAAATCGATCGGTCCGAACGGATCTCCCAACGGACGTTCTGGGCTGGCCTGGTCATGAGGATGATCGCCGCTCCTTTGGTCGCCGCCTTGTGCCTTCTGGTTCTTGGGATCGATGGAATCCTGTTTTCCGTACTGTTCATATTGGCGTCGATGCCGGTGGCGGTGAACGCGGTGATATTGGCCGAACGTTTCGACGCCTCCGCAAAGATCGTTTCCAAATGCATTCTCTGGACGACCTTGCTGTCATTTGTCACATTGCCGCTCCTGATCGTGCTGGTGAAGTAGCCCGGAGCCGGCGATTGCCGGCGGGTTTCCGATATACTCTATCGTATGGCAGGCATAAGGAAACGGATCTGGCGGAATACACAAAGAAGCACGGGTATTGCATATGCAGGTGGTTCAGGTCCGCAGTAAACGAGAGATGCATGAATTTGTCCGGTTGCCAGAGCGATTGTTCGGTGAGCATCCCTGCTATGTACCGCCTATGTGGATGGATGAAGCGAAGGGGTATCTTGCCAGGCACAATCCGATCCTTGCGAATTCGGATTTCACGTTGCTGCTGGCTCTGGATGACGATGAGAAGCCGATCGGGCGCGTCGTCGCCTACGTCGACCATGCCTACAACCGCTTCTACCATTCGGACATCGGCTTCTTCGGCTCGTTCGAGTGTGTCGACAATGTCGTGGCCGGCCAGATGCTGGTACGGGCAGCCGAAACATGGCTGAAGGGGAAAGGGGCGAAGTCGATCCGTGGCCCCATCAATCCAGTGGCGGAGAACTGGGGGTTTGTTCTGGAGGGGTTCGACCGCACGCCGGTCTACCTGTCTCCGTGGAATCCGCCCTATTACCATGTTTTTTTTCTGGGTAGTGGATATGCCAAGGAGAAGGATCTTTTCGTATATGAAGCGGATATCATGAAGGGATACGAACTGCCAAATCGTTTCGACGGCTTTTACGAAAAATACATCCGGCGGTTTCCAGGGATCAACATCCGAAGACTGGATTTGCGGCATATCAAGGAAGATGCGCGTGCCATCTGGGAGATTTCCAACATCGCCCTGGCCGACAACTGGGGATATGTGCCGGTGGATCTTCCCGTCATGGAAGACATGCTCCGCAAACTGAAGCTGATCGTCGACCCGAATGCGGTCTGGATAACGGAATACAACGGCAAGGCCGTCGGATTCTGTCTCGGTTTTCCGGATATCAGCATCATCCTGAAACGTATACACGGGCGACTCTTTCCTCTTGGATGGGCCCGCCTCCTGCTCGGGGTCGGGAAACTGCGGGATTATCGGCTTTTCGGCCTGGCTGTCCATCCAGACTGGCAGGGAAAGGCATTGGATGCGCTGATGTACATCCATCTCTATCGGAATCTGGCCGCGAAAAGGGTGCGGATGGAAGCCAACTATATCCTGGAGGATAATCTGCGAATCAAGAACGCGCTGGAAAAGCTGGGGATGCAGAAAATAAAGACGTATCGGATCTATGAAAAGGAGCTGTAGTCCGTATGGAAGAAATGATGATTGCTCCTTGCGGCATGAACTGCAGTCTTTGTGTCAGTTATCTGGCGATGCAGCACGACCTGAATGGTCAAGGATTCCACAAGCGATATTGTCCTGGGTGCCTGCCTCGTGGAGAGAACTGCACCTTTATGAAAAAGAACTGCGAACGGTTGGGGAAAGGACTGGTCCGGTTTTGTTTCGAATGCGGCGACTTTCCCTGCTCCCGACTGAAAGACCTCGATCGGCGATACCGCACCCGGTACCATATGAGCATGATCCGGAACCTGGAGATGATCCGGGACCATGGCATGGAGCGATTCCTGTCCAGGGAAGAGGAAGCGTGGAGATGCCCTGATTGCGGTGGGATTGTTTGTTGTCACAATGGATTATGTATGAGTTGCAGACTGGATTTACTCCAAAAAGACAAGAAGTACCACTGGGGTGAGAAAACGGACAGAAGCGGCGGTTGATGCCGCCGCTTCCGCTATAAACCCTTCTTTTGTTGCCGTCAGCGGCGCGTTACCTCACAGCCCCGACTGCATACAGGAAATTGTACAGGTACGCCGCCATGGATTCCTGGGCGAAAGCCATGGAATCCGCTGCGGAGGCATCCCATTGGACCATGTCGCTGGAATTCGCCTCGTCCGCCTGGTCATAGGCGTTGAATGCCGCCATGCGGAACAATTCGGTGCAGTATGACGCGTAGTTTCTCTTTGCGTTGATCGGAATACTTGAGTAGAGTCCGGATGTCGTTACCTCATACTCGGTACGGCTGAAATCGACCCACGACTCGTACTCGGAGTGTGTCGAGAAGATAGCGATCAACAGCGCGGCATGGTGAGGTTCATTGATGTCCGCCAGATAATGCAGGGACCGGCCCAGTTCCTGCATGGCCAACGATTTGTTCTTGGCATAATACTTTTTTGCGTTGTTCGCGTGCGTCAGGAACCGCGTCAGGGCGGTTGTTGTGCCAAGGAATGTCTTGCCCGTATAGGGATTGTAGAAATGGCTGGTGAACAGCCCACCGTCGTTCTCTGATGTGTCCGGCCAGTCGGAGTTGGACAGCAGGGCGCCTGCATAGAGGGTCAGCAGGTTCGCCGCCTTGTCCCCCTTGTCTGCCCGAAGAATTTGGAGTGCTCGGGCCGTCAGGTATTGATGGGTATGGTCCAGGCCTCCGCTGCTCCATCGGGGCGTAATGTCGACATTTTCGTCGCTGTCGCCGTTTCCGTTTTCCCAGACATCGACACCAACCAGAAAATCGTCTCCGCCCGCAATCCGCTCGACGATTTTACGGTTTTTAGCCAGGCCATGGATCCTATCGGCGTCCGGGTCCGCCAGGATTGGAATGGAGACACTCAAGACCATCAGGATCGACAGGATCAGGCATATGCTCTTTTTCATACCAGCCACCCCTTTGTCTGTCTGGTTCAGCCGGCCTGAAGGGTTTCATTGAGGTGTTCGGATCGTCAGGCCGGGAATGAACTTGTGTATCGCCAACGCCAGAATTACCGTCGATTTGAATATAGATCCGAGTCCGGATTTTTACAACAGGATTTAACCGTCCGGTACGCCAGCCTGTAAAACCAGTCCACGACCGCGTCCGGCAGCAGTTCCAGCAACGCGAGCAGCCATCCGGTTCCTGCCCGGTACCGGAGTCTGGGACGCTTGGCTTCCAAGGCTTTCAACACAACCCGGACCAGACGCTTCGGATCGTTCTTCCTCGTCATCTCCAGCATCAGGAGCGGTTTCAGGCGGGCGAGGAGAGTGCCGTAATACCGGCTCTCCGCCACGGTCTTGTCGAATCCGCTAAAAATGGAATCGGTCAGACGGGTCTTGTAAAAGCCCGGCTGGATCTTGACGACGGGAATGCCAAGGTACATCAGTTCTCGTCTGAGGCTGTCATTGTAGGCCTCCACGGCGTATTTCGTCAGGCAGTAGGGGCCTGCGAACGGTTGTGGCGTCATCCAGCCGCTTTCGGAACTGCAGTTGACAATCCGTCCGCGTCCACGATGAACCAGGTCGAAGAATGTCCGGTTGACCCGGACCATGCCCATCACATTGATTTCAAGAAGCTCCTGGATGCGGTCGGAGCAGTCTCCCTCAACCATCGACGTGAAAAGGGCCGCTCCGGCGAAGTTCACGACGGCATCCAGCGAATCCGTATGGGTCTGCACCGCTTCATGGGCATTGTCGATGCTCTCCTGGCAGGTGACATCCACCTGGAGCGGGATCACGTTTTCCATCTGCCCGAGCCTGGCGAGAGCCGCATCGTTGGTGCCGGCTGCAAACACGGTCCAGCGGCCTGTCTTCGACAGGGCCTGGATGACACTGCCGCCGAGTCCGCCGGTCGCGCCTGTGAAGAAAGCGTATCTCATCTGGTCCGTTCTCTCCGTGAATGCCGAAACAAAAGTACATCTTCACTATAACCCATCCGGCACGTGGATTCCGGACACTGAAAAGCCATGTGGAAAAAGCGTATGATAAATACCGATACCCAGTAGAGGAGGACACTTCTTGATTCCACGCCCCATCGTCGTCGGGTTCGGCCCGGCAGGACTCTTCGCCGCGCTCACCCTGGCGAAAGCCGGCAGAAACCCGATCGTGCTGGAACGCGGTCTGGACATGGACAGCCGTCGGCGGGGGGTGGAGCTTTTCTGGCGTACCGGTGTGCTGGATGTCGACAACAACGTGCAGTTCGGCGAGGGCGGGGCCGGGACGTTTTCCGATGGGAAACTGAAAATCGGAAAACGGAACGCCGTCAACCAGGCGATTCTCGATGAATTTGTCGAAGCCGGAGCCCCTTCGGAGATCCTGCAGGTACGAAGCCCGCATATCGGAACGGATCACCTGGGCGAGATGGTCAAGAGGATTCGGGGAAAGATCCTCCGACTGGGCGGAGAGATCCGCTTTCACTCCACGCTCACGGACATCCTGCGGACCGATGGACATGTGTCGGGCATCCGGTATACCGATAACGGGAAGCCCGTCGAACTGCCTGCAAGCCAGGTGATCCTGGCCATTGGGAACAGTGCGAGGGACACATTTGAACGACTGCTGGATAGCGGAGTCTATCTGGAACAAAGACCGTTCGCGATCGGGATCCGGATCGAGCACCCGCAGGCGCGGATCGATGGAATCCGGAACGGAAAAGTCTATGGTCCCCCTGATCCAAGTGCCGCCGATTACCGGATGGTTGTGCACCTGCCGAACGGGAGAGGCGTCTATACATTTTGCATGTGTCCCGGCGGGGCGGTCGTTGCGGCGACGTCCGAGGAGAACGCACTGGTCACGAACGGAATGAGCCTTTTTGGACGAAGCGGCAGAAACGCCAACTGCGCCTTGCTGGTCACGATCGGCCGGAAGGACCTCGGGAGCGGACACCCGCTGGCCGGGGTCGCTTTCCAGCGAAGTGTCGAGGCCGCGGCCTTCCGTGCCGGCGGCGGTGGATACAAAGCCCCTGTGCAGCGGCTGGAGGATTTCCTGCGCAGAACGGAGACCACGGCGTTCGGCGACGTTCTGCCGACGTATGCGCCGGGAACGTCCTTTGCCGGGGTGGATACCTATCTGCCGCCGGATATCGCGGACTCCCTGCGACAAGGCATCCGAGAAATGGGCGAGTGGATGCCGGGATTTGAATATGCGGACGCACTGCTGACCGGTGCGGAGACTCGCAGTTCTTCCCCTGTGCGCATCACGCGGGGGGACAGTCTGGAGGCGGTCGGAATCCCGGGGCTGTATCCCTGCGGCGAGGGTGCGGGATATTCCGGCGGGATCGTATCGGCGGCGGTCGACGGGGTGCTTTGTGCGGAACGGGCGATGTCTTGACGATCGCCAGTGCTATAATTTTAAAACAAGCCAAGCCGATTGTTTCGCACGCTTCAAATCATTTTTGAATGCAGGAGAAGACAACCACATGAGAAACAAGGATTATCCCCTGTATGAAACCACGGTCTTTGAGGATTTTCGCGTCATGACGGAAAACGTGGCAAAGAAGTATCCGGACCGGATCGCCATCTCCTACAAGCGGGACCCCCATGACAAGAAGACCGTCGATGTCACCTATCGGGAAGCACGGGACCGCATACGCGACATGGGGACCGGATTGATCGCGATGGGATGCCGCGACGCCCATGTCGCGCTGATCGGCGAGAGCTCGTATGACTGGATCTGCTCCTATTTCTCGCTGATGTCCATCGGAGCGGTTGTGGTGCCGATCGACAAGGACCTGCCGGCCGACGACATCGCGGACATCCTGCGCGCGGCGGAATGCCGGTTCGTGATCTTCAGCGACTCCGTTGAATCGAAGATCTGCTCGATCAGGGACGAGGTACCCGGCCTTGACACCCTCATCTGCATGGGACAATTCCCGGCGGACGGTGTACAGATGCTGTCCGAAATCACGGCAAGAGGCGAAGAACTCTTCCGAAACGGCGACAATTCCTATTATGACTACAAGATCGACCGGGAGCGTATGGCTACGATCGTCTTCACATCCGGTACGACCGGCAAAGGGAAAGGCGTCATGCTGTCGCAAAAGAACATCGTGCTGGACATGACGAACGGCATGTATCATTTTGCGATTACACCTAAGACCATTCATTTCCTGCCCCCGCACCATACCTTTGGCTCCACCGTCAACTTTGTCGGGCATTTTTCACAGGGTTCCACGGTCTACCTGTCCAGCGGACTTCGGTATATCGCCGCGGAGATCAAGGAACAACAGCCTTCGCATCTGGTTCTCGTTCCGCTGTTCCTCGAGAAACTGTCCGCCAGGATCTGGGCGGGAGCGGAGGAAAAAGGCAAGGCGGGCACACTGCGGCGGATGATCCGGATCAGCAACGCGTTGCGCAGGATCGGTATCGACCTGCGGCGCCGTCTTTTCAAGAGCGTGCTGGAACCGTTTGGTGGAAAACTCGAGATGGTGATCAGCGGCGGTGCCGCCCTGAAGCAGGAGATCATCGACACGTTTGACGGGATCGGCATCACCGTTCTCAACGGATACGGGATCACGGAGTGCGCCCCGCTGGTGTCCTGCAACCGGAACCGGTACCAGAAGCGCGGCAGCGTCGGCCTGCCGATCGTCGACGAGTCCATCAAGATCCGGGAACCGGATGAAAACGGCGAAGGGGAGATCTGCGTCAAGGGACCCAACGTCATGCTCGGGTATTATAAGGATCCGGAAGCCACGGCCGCGGCTTTTGACGAAGACGGTTACTTCAGGACGGGCGATTACGGGAAACTGGATGAGGACGGCTGGATCTACATCACCGGACGCCTCAAGAACCTGATCATCCTCAGCAACGGAAAAAACGTGTATCCCGAAGAGATCGAGGCGGAAATCTCGAAAATCCAGGGTGTGGAAGAGGTCGTGGTCTATGCCGGCGAAAGCCGGCTGCAAAAGAACAAAGAGGCTATCGTCGCCGAGATCTATCCTTCGGCCGAGATTCTCCAGGCGAACGGCATCGCGGACGCGCAGGCGTTTTTCGACAACGAGATCCGCAAAATCAACAGCAGAAGCGTATCGTATAAAGCCGTGAACCTGGTGAAGATCCGGAACGAGGAGTTTTCAAAAAACACATCGAAAAAAATCCTGCGGTTCGACATCGATAAAAGCATCGACTGAGAGGAGACATCATGGCCATGACATCGGATGTTACCATCAACCGGAAACCGGGCGATACGCTGGTTTCAAGCAAGGCCGTCACCTGGGCAATCTCCCATCTTGCGGCAGTCCTGGCAACCCGCAGCCTGACGGTGACCAATCCGGAGGACAGCATTGTTTCCGAATTCACCGCTCCGCTGCACATCCAACTCCACGGCGCCAACCAGCCCGACGCGATCCGGGCTCTGCAGCAGAGCGGCATTGTGCCACCCGTGAAATCGGAGTCGTTCGCGATCGTCAACCGGACCGATACCGATACAGCAACCCTGACCCTGATCGCCGGAGATCCCACGGGAATGGTCTACGCGTTGACCGAACTGGCGGACATCGCGCAGTATTCCGCCGATCCCATGCAGGCTCTCAGAAACGTGAAGACTTTCTCGGACGAGCCCTCCAACGCGGTGAGAAGTATCACGCGGCTTTTCACCAGCGAGCCCGAAGACAAACCCTGGTTCTATGACAAGTCGTTCTGGGACGAATACCTGACGGAGCTCGCGACCCAGCGGTTCAACCGGTTTACGTTCAGCGTGGGCTGCGGATACGATTACCTCATCGACAAGATCGTACTGGACAATTATTTCTGCTTCTTTTATCCGTTCATACTGTCCGTTCCCGGATATGTCGTCGAAGTGGATGGATTGGCCGACGGCGAGAGGGAGCGGAACCTGGAGATGATTCGGTACATCGGCCGGCAGTGCCAGCTGCGCGGGCTCGAATTCCGTCTGGGACTATGGAACCATTCCTTTGACTACGGACCGGGCAACACCCATGAGAAGTACCGGATCAAGGGAATCGACGGAACGAACCATGCCGAATACTGCCGCGACGCGCTGGCGCTTCTGCTGCGGACCTGCCCGGAGATCCAGGGCTTGACGTTCCGGGTGCATTTCGAAGGCGGAGTGCCTGAACCGACGCATGCGTTCTGGAAAAAGGTCATGTCGCGGATCGAGGAGGCGGAAAACCTGATCGATATCGATTTCCACTCCAAAGGGGTCACCGACGAACTGCTGGAGATCATGAACCGGACCGGAAAGAAATTCAACCTGTCCACCAAACTGTGGGCGGAGCACATGGGGCCTCCGTATCACCAGGCTTCCATCCGCAACCGGGAGTTCTCCGGCGGTAAAAAACCGCCCGTGAGCATCCAGATCCTGACGGGCACACCGAGTACCGGACACCACGAGTCGGACATCAAGGGGACGGAGACGACTCAGAAGCGAAGCTTTACCCGCTATGGATACGCGGACTTTCTCAAGGAAGACCGGACATACGGGATCGTGCATCGCGTCTGGCCGGGAACGCAGCGGATCCTGACCTGGGGCGACCCGCGGATGGCTGCGGGCATCGGGCGCAGCGCGGGATTCTGCGGATCGTCCGGCATCGAGTGGTTCGAACCGCTTTCGTTCAAGGGGAAAAAGGGGTCTGGTGTCCCGGATGGCAGAGAGCTGTACCTGCCGGATGATTTGAAGCTGGGTACCCGGGACTGGACGAAGTTCCGGTACACGTACCGGATGTGGGGCCGGTTGTCATACAATCCGAAGGCGGATCCGGATTCGTGGCTTCGTTTCCTGCGGGGCACCTACGGGGAGGCGGCGGTCGCCGTCGAACAGGCGCTGGGGTTCGCTTCCCGCATCCTGCCGTTCATCCTGCTGGTCCATGCCCCCTCGGTGGCGAACAACGTCTATTGGCCCGAAATGTACACCAACATCCCGCTGGTTCGGGGGAGCGACACGGTCGTGAATCCGTATGCGCGCGAGGGCTGGTCGGCCAATGCGGATTTCGATATGGAAAAGCCGTACAACTTCATGAACACGAGCCCGTTGGATCCGGTTCTGGTCTACAAGATCAATGAGTTCGCGGAGGATATCCTGCAGGGGAAACGATGTGGGAAAATTTCACCGATGGAGATCGCGGACCGGCTGGAAGACATGGCAATCCAGGCGGACTCGAACCTTGGCGCGGCACAGGCGCTTGTGCCGGACGCCGGCGAAAGCTCCTTCCGCAGGCTGGCGGCGGATATCCGGATCATGGCGGGAACCGGGCTGTTTTTCGCCCGCAAGTTCCGGGCCGGATTGGCATTCTCCCTGTACGAGAAGACCGGAAGCACAAACCTTCTGTCCGAAACACGGAAGCTGTACCAGTCCGCCCGACTCGCCTGGATGCAGGTTGTCGATGCGTCGGCAGGGATCTATAAGAGCGACATCACGTTCGGCCACCCTCCGTATACCCGCGGGCACTGGGCGGACCGGATCGAGGGGATCGACGCGGACATCCAGGCTGTCGAGGCGCTGCTGGAAAAAGCGTCCCCCATGGGGGACCCCAAGGGGGAGGGTTCGCGGACACTGGCGGGTCTCCTCGCGCCGTTCCAGCGGGGATTGCGGCCGGTCTGCAGCCATATGACGCCGGATGGTTTCATCAAGGGGCTGCCGCTGGAAATCCGAATCGGAATCACCGATTGGAAGTCTCCGCCGCAAGTCATACTCCATTACCGCCATGTCGACCAGTCGGACGATTATCGAACGGTGGAAATGGAGCGGGCAGGGGACGTTTATACGGCCGCCATCGATGCGGAATACACGGATTCGCCTTATGCACTGATGTACTTTTTTGAGATCGGAGCGGCGGATGGCGATTCCTGGATGGTGCCTGGGCTGGATGAGGATCTGTCCAACCAGCCGTATTATGTGATCCAGTCCGGGCAATAAGGGATTCCAGTCAACAGGCAGGCAGACGGCGAGAGGGATCGGGTGTGCGGCCGCTCACCCGATCTTTGCCATATATTCCAGTCCCCAGCTGGTCATCGCATCGAGCACCGGCTTCAGGCTGGAGCCGGTCTCGGTCAGGGTGTACTCCACCCGGGGCGGAACCTCCGCATAGACCTTGCGGGTCACAAGGCAACCCTCCTCCATGGATCTCAGGTTGGCGGTCAGGACTTTCTGCGTGATGTTTCCGATGGGTTTCAGGAGTTCGCCAAACCGTTTGGTACCGGTCATCAGATCGCGAAGAATGATGATTTTCCAACGATCGCTGATCAGCAGCAGCGTCGTCTCGACCGGGCTGGCCGCCAACCCCATTTTTGAAGTGTCTTGCCTGGACAACGCGAAAGCGGTCCTAGCGGATTTCAGCGGAAAGCATCCCGAGGAGTATTTGATATGGCGGCCAGTACCGCGGGTCCGGCTCCCACGTGATATCATGCAGATAGAGAACACCATCATGATCTCGGGAGAGGGAGGTATCACCATGAGCAAACTGGCATTTGCCATTCAGATGGAAGTCGAAGGCGGACGGTACTATACGCAACAGGCGGAGCACAACCAGGGAAATCCGCTTCACCATGTCTTTACGCTCCTGGCCGCTGCTGAAAAAAAGCACGAGGATCTGCTCCGAAACCGGGTCAGCGGGCAGGAATTCGTGTTGGATGACGACCCGTCCGCAGACGCGAACAACGTGTTTGCTGGTCTTGGAGACTTCAAGGCCGATCCGGGTCTGCATGCCGGCCAGCTGGACGTCTATCGGACAGCCATCGAGATCGAGCAGAAAAGCATCGACCTGTACACGGATATGCTGGAGAATGCGACGATCGCCGAGGAGAGACATCTATTGCAGTATCTGGCCAAACAGGAGCGGAGCCATCTGGAACTGTTTGAAAATCTGGTGACCCTGGTCCAGCGTCCGGAAGAATGGGTGGAATCCGCCGAATTCGGCGAACGCGCGGAATACTGACGATACAGCAGGTTGACAAGGCGGAATGCCGGCTTCTCCGTGACGGCCGGCATTCCGTTTCTTTGTTTTATCCCCGGCCGTGTTATGATTTTCGGAGTATCCGATTCCATGCATTCCGCGATGGCGGATACACTGTCGACCATTTGCGTCCAGCGCAACTGAAGGAGGACCCGCCCCATGAAGATCACATTTTTAGGCGCGGCAAAAACGGTTACCGGTTCCTGTTTTCTGGTAGAGACCGATCGGACCGCGTTCCTTGTCGACTGCGGCCTTCACCAAGGCCGTTCCGAGGAGACCGCTCTGAACCGGACACCTTTTCCGTTTGAGACCGGCAACATCGACTTCATGTTGCTGACCCATGCGCACATCGACCACAGCGGACGGATCCCAAAACTGTATGTCGACGGTTTTCGAAGCCCGATTTACGCCACGAAAGCGACCACCGAACTGTGCGCGATCATGCTCCCGGATTCCGGGCACATCCAGGAAGCGGAGCAGGCCTGGCAGGCGCGAAAGGGCGACCGTGCCGGCAAGCCCGCTCCGGAGCCGCTGTATACCATGCAGGACGCCGTCGATGCCTGCAGGCTGTTCAACCCGGTCCGCTACGACACGGAAATCCGGCCCGCGGACGATGTCCGTGTCGTATTCCGGGATGCCGGCCACATATTGGGCTCTGCGATCCTGGAGATCTGGATCCGGGAGGACGGGAAGGAATCCAAGATCGTGTTCTCCGGCGACCTTGGCAACAGGGGGATTCCGATCATGCGGGATCCGACGGTCGTAGAGGGTGCGGATTATCTGGTCCTCGAATCGACGTATGGCGACCGGCTGCATGACGACTCGATCGACAAGGTGGAGCGTTTTGTCCGGATCATCAATGAAACCATCGCCAGGGGCGGCAATGTGATCATCCCTTCCTTCGCGGTCGGACGTACTCAGGAGATCATTTACGAGCTGAACAGGGAGGAAGAGAAGTACAAGGACCAGCGCAGCGCGTTCATGCGCACCCAGGTCTACATCGACAGCCCGCTGGCCGTTTCAGCCACAAAAGTGTTCCGGAACAATACGGATTGTTTCGACGAGGAAGCGCGTCGATACATCGAAAACGGGGACAATCCGCTGGACTTCACGAACCTGCATTTCACGGGCAGCGCGGAAGAATCCAAGGCCCTGAATGGAAGCGACGAGAGCAAGATCATCTTGTCCGCCAGCGGCATGTGTGATGCCGGGCGCATCAAGCATCATCTCAAGCACAATCTCTGGCGCAAAGACTCCGCGATCGTCTTTGTCGGATTCCAGGCGGTCGGAACCCTTGGTCGCCAGATTGTCGATCGGGCAAAATCCGTCCGCATTTTCGGTGAGGAAATCGCGGTCAACGCCCGGATCGAAATGATCGAGGGTTTCTCCGGGCACGCCGACCGCGACGGACTGTTGGACTGGATCGAAGCCATGCGAACAAAACCCAGGAAAATCCTTCTTGTCCACGGCGAACCCCAGGTGATCTCGACGTTTGCACAGACGATCCAAGCCCGGTTCGGCATCGATACTCATATCGCCGAGTTGGATGAAACGCTCGTATTGGGCATGCCGCTCTCCCGGCCGGAACGAGTCCGTCGTCATCCGCTGGATCGGCGCGTCACCGCCGCCACCCGAATGATCGATGCGATCGGGCAGGATTTTCTGTCATCCTTGGAGCGGCTCAAGGCGGAATTCCTGGCGGCGGGCACGACCGAAGCCCAGGAGGCGATGCTGGAACACATGAAAGACAATCTGGCGAGGCTGGCCGGCGAGACGGCCGGCAGACATCTGGCTGACGACCTTGAAAACGCAGGTACGCCGCAACATTGAACCCGAGGTGAAGAATGGATCTTGTCACGAACCTTTCCAACGAATTCAAGCTGAAAAACGAGCATGTCGGAAACATCGTCGCGCTGATCGACGCCGGCAGCACCATCCCGTTTATCGCCCGATACCGCAAGGAGATGACCGGTTCGTGTGACGACCAGGTCCTGCACGCGTTGTCCGACCGACTGGAGTATCTGCGAAACCTGGAGAAACGCAAGGCGGAGATCCAGGCCGGCATCACGGAACTCGGCCTGATGACGCAGGAACTGCAGGCATCCATCGACGCCGCCGCCACGATGTCCGAAGTCGAGGACCTCTACCGGCCATACCGCCCCAAGCGGCGTACCCGTGCCACCATCGCGCTGGGCAAAGGGCTGCGCCCGCTTGCCGATCTCCTGATGAAGCAGGAGCTGCGAAGAGGCAGCCTGCAGGACATCGCCATGCCGTATGTGGACAGCCGGAAAGAGGTGGAATCGTGGGAAGACGCGATAGCGGGCGCCAGGGACATCCTCGCCGAGGACATCTCGGACAATGCCGACATGCGCAGGCGATTGCGTGAAATCATGCAGCGGGACGGCCTGCTGCGGTCGACAGCAGGGAAAAAGCAGGACCCCGTCTACGACATGTACCGGGACTACTCCGAACCGGTCGCCCGGATTCCCGGCCACCGGATCCTGGCGGTCAACCGAGGCGAGCGGGAGGACGTATTGAAGATCGGCATCGAGCTGAACAACGAAGCCGTGCTGGCCACGATCTACGCCGCTTTCGTCAGGCCGGGCAGCGTCACATCCGAATGTGTCCGGGAAGCTGCCGAAGACGCGTGGAGCCGACTCATCCAGCCGTCGATCGAGCGCGAAGTGCGAAGCGCCCTGACGGCAAGGGCTTCCGACCAGGCGATCTCGCTGTTCGCCCTCAACCTGAAGCCGTTGCTGCTGCAGCCGCCGGTCAAGGGGAGAACCGTCCTCGGGCTGGATCCCGCCTACCGTACCGGTTGCAAGGTCGCGGTGGTGGATGCGAACGGCCGGGTCCTGGACACCGCCGTTGTCTATCCGACGCCTCCGCAGAACCGGGTCGAGGAAGCCAAGGCAACGCTGCGGAAACTGATCCGGAAGCATGGCGTCAGCGTGATATCCATCGGCAACGGCACCGCCTCCAAAGAGTCCGAGATCTTTGTCGCGGAGCTGATCCGTGAGGAGGATTCCGGGCTGAGCTACATGATGGTGAACGAGGCCGGCGCGTCGGTGTATTCGGCCTCCAAGCTGGCCGCCGCCGAATTCCCGGAACTGGATGTATCGCTTCGAAGTGCGGTTTCCATCGCCCGCCGGCTGCAGGATCCACTCGCGGAACTGGTAAAAATCGACCCCAAGTCGATCGGTGTCGGACAATATCAGCATGACATGCCGACGGCACAACTGGACAAGGCATTGAGCGCCGTAGTCGAAGGGTGTGTCAATAGCGTGGGTGTGGATCTCAATACCGCGTCGGCCCCGCTTCTGACCTATGTATCGGGCATGAGTGCGAGCGTGGCGAAAAACGTCGTGGCGTTCCGTGACGAGAACGGCGGTTTCACTTCCAGGGCCGAATTGAAAAAGGTACCGAAACTCGGGCCGAAAGCTTTTGAGCAGTGCGCGGGATTCCTGCGCATACCGGGCGGGAAGAACGTCCTGGACAACACTTCGGTCCATCCGGAGTCCTATGACGCGGCAAAAACGCTCCTGGATCTCCTTGGGCTCAAGCTGTCGGATGTGGGTGAAAAAGGTCAGGCGAAACTCCAGGAACGAATGAGCGGCATCGACGGGCCGGCGGCCGCAGAGGCATGCGGTATCGGAATCCCGACGCTGCGGGACATCATGGCGGAACTGCAGCGGCCTGGCCGCGACATACGCGATGAACTGCCGCCGCCCATGCTTCGGACAGACGTCATGGACATGAACGACCTGCAGCCGGGAATGCGGTTGACCGGAACGGTCCGTAATGTCATCGATTTCGGTGTTTTTGTCGATATCGGGGTCCATCAGGACGGTCTGGTCCACGTCTCGGAGCTGGCGGACCGTTTTGTACGTCATCCCTCGGAAGTGGTCAAAGTCGGGGATGTCGTAACCGTTCATGTGCTCTCTGTCGACAAACAGAAAAAGAGGATCTCGCTGACCATGAAAAGCCGGGGTTCCTTGTCCTGAACGGCATCGCGGCAGCCGAGGATGGTAGGATCTGACCGGTCAATCCTTTTGCATCCCGATTTTTTCGGCCAGCTCGTTCAGGTAGAGCCAGCGGCTCATCGCTTCGTCATACTCCGATGTCAGGGCCTCCAGCCGTAAAGTCAGCTCCTGCAGCCGGACATAATCGCTCGCGGCTTCTTCCCATTCGGTCCGCAGGGCCTCCATCCGGTTTTCCAACTCGGCGACCCGGGCATCGATGCCCTCGTATTCGCGTTTTTCACTCATTTTCATGCGGAGGGGAGCGGGCTTCGGTCCGGTTTCGGTCCGGGCGACGGGCTCCCGCCGTTCCGACGGCTGCGTCTGATGACTGGGGTTCTCCAGCAGCTGTTTCCGATATGCCTGATAATCCCCCTCATACCGATGGATCATCCCGTCCGGCTCGAATGCGAGGATCCGCGCGACCACCCGGTCCAGGAAATACCGGTCATGCGACACGACGATCACGGCGCCGGGAAACTCCTCGAGATAGTCCTCGAGTACCGACAGGGTCGCGATGTCCAGGTCGTTGGTCGGCTCGTCCAGAAGAAGGATGTTCGGTGCGCCCATCAATATCTTGAGCAGATAGAGCCGACGCTTCTCGCCGCCGGACAACTTGCTTACCGGAGTCCACTGAAGCGCGGGGGGAAACAGAAACCGTTCCAGCATCTGGGCGGCGGACAGGGTGCCGTCCTCCGTTTCCACGATATCCGCGGTCTCGCGGATGTATTCGATCACGCGCAGGTCCGGATCCATGGGTTCGTTTTCCTGGGTGAAATAGCCGAGCCGGACGGTGCTGCCGATCTCGCGGCACCCGGTGTCCGGAGGCAGGAGCCCTGCGATGATGTTCAGCAGCGTGGACTTGCCGCACCCGTTGGGGCCGATCAGTCCCAGGCGCTCGCGGCGCGCGACGATGTACGAGAAATCCTTGAACAACGGCGTTCCGCCCCAGCTTTTGGCGATATTGTCCAGGATCAGGGTTTTGCGGCCAAGCCGGGAAGAGGCGGCCGAGATGCGGACCGTCTGGTCGTCCGTTGGGGACTCTTTTTCATTCAGCGCATCGAAGCGGTCGATCCGCGCCTGCTGCTTCGTGGAGCGGGCCTTGGCACCGCGCCGGATCCAGGCCAGCTCATGGCGCAGCAGGTTCTGGCGCTTGAGCTCGCTGGACTGCTCCCGTTCCAGGCGTTCCGCCTTGAGCTCCAGCCACTGTTCGTAATTCGCCTCATAGCGGTACAGGCGGGACTGGTCGATCTCCAGCAGGACCTGCGTCACCCGTTCCAGAAAGTAACGGTCATGGGTGACCATCAACAGGGCGCCTTTGTAGTTGGAGAGATACTGTTCAAGCCATTCGACCGCGGACGGATCGATGTGGTTGGTCGGTTCGTCCAGAATCAGGAGATCCGCCGGATTGACGAGTGCCGCGGCCAGGGCGACCCGTTTTCGTTGCCCCCCGGACATGCGGGCGACCGGCTGCAGGAAATCCGTGATCCCCAGCCGTGTCAGGACGCTTTTGGCTTCGCTGTCCAGATTCCAGGCCTCCGCGCCGTCCATGCGTGTGGAAAGACGGATCAGCCGGTTCTGCAGGTCGTGGTTGTCCGGATCGTTTTCCAGTTCCGCAGCCGCCGTCTCGTAGTCGCGAACGAGCTGCATGACGGGGGATTGTCCATGCAGGACGGCCTGCAGGACATTGGCGTCCTGCGGGAACTCCGGCTGCTGCGGCAGGTACTCGATCCGAAGGTTGCGCGCCTTGAGCAGCTGGCCGCCCGAAAGAGGCTCCAGACCCGCAAGCATTCGCAGCAGCGTGGTCTTGCCGGTGCCGTTGATGCCGATGACGCCGACCTTTTCCCCGTCATGGATCGTAAAACCGACATCCTGCAACAGGATGCGGTCGGCGTAGATCTTGCTGACATTGTCTGCAGTCAATAAGTTCATGGTCCGCCCTTCGATACGATCGGAACGATTGGATCACGTCATTATATCG
>CAZNGQ010000020.1:0-19383 GCA_964572095.1 uncultured Oscillospiraceae bacterium | reverse complement strand
AAAAGCGCAAACCCGGACAGGCCCATTCCGAGGGCGATGCCCGCCTTGAGAGGCTTGTAGGAAAACGACGTGATTCCGTCGATCGCCAGCCGGACCATCTTGCGGAAGGGGTACTTGGTCGTGCCGGCAAATCGTTTCTCCCGGACAAACCCGACGTCGGTCTGCCGGAAACCCAGCCAGGAGATGAGCCCGCGGACATACCGGTTGTGCTCCGGCACGGCCAGCAGGGCGTCCCGAACCTTGGCGTCGATCAAACGGAAATCGCCGACATCGACCGGGATCTCCACCGTGGTCATCTTGTGGAGGAGGCGGTAGAACAAACGGGCGGACAAGCGCTTGAAAAACGTCTCGCCCTTGCGCGACAGCCTGCGCCCGTATACGACTTCATATCCTTCACGCCACTTGGCGACCATCTGGGGGATGACCTCGGGCGGATCCTGCAGATCCGCGTCGATGACGATGATCGCGCTGCCGGACGCATGGTCCATCCCGGCCGTGATGGCGGTCTGGTGCCCGAAATTGCGGGAGAACGAGATCAGCTTGTACCGTGGATCCGCCGCGCAGACCGCGCGCGCGATGCGCATCGTCCCGTCCCGGCTGCCGTCATTGACCATGACGACCTCGAACGGTTCGCCCATGCCCTCCATGGCGGCCGTCAGCCTGCGGACGGTTTCGGGGAGCACTTCCTCTTCGTTGTACAGCGGCAGGACAATGGAGCAGACCGGTTCGGACATCGCTGTTCACCTCTTCCGGACAGGTTCGTCTGGACTGATTGTAACATGCGATTGCGAAATGGATTCGGACAATGGTAACATGAAAGTGCACGGAGGACCCGAGGGGAAGGCTCGCCGGCGCACGCGGCACCGGATCGGGAAACCCCGATCGGCACAGCCTCCGGAGCGAGCACACACCGTATGCACGGTGTATGGAAGGAGCGGTCGCGATGCAGATCATGATCAGTGGAATCGGAGTCAAGATCGGGGATCAGCTGCGGAACCGGATCGAGGAGAAACTCGGCAAGTTCAGCAAGTATTTTGGTGACGAGGCGGTAGCCAACGTCAAGCTCCGTACAGAAAAAGACTTGAAGATCCTTGAGGTCACCATAAAGATCCAGAGCCATTATTACCGGGCGGAGACCTCCTCGTCCGACGCGTTCACCGCGCTTGACCTGGCCGTCGAAGTCCTGGAGGGCCAGTTCCGCAAGTACAAGACCCGCATCGAGAAGCGGATCCGCGACTATGCCTACATGAAAGAGTATCTCAAGAGCCAGCCCGCGGCCACCGAGGATGAACTCGCCGAGGCTGCGGAGGCCGCCGGGACGATCACCAAGCGCAAGTCCTTCGACCTCAAGCCGATGGACTCCGACGAGGCGGTGCTGCAGATGGAGATGCTCGGGCACAGTTTCCTGCTTTACATGGACAACGAGACCGGAAAGGTCTGCCTGGTCTACAAGCGAAAGGACGGCAACTACGGGATGATCGAGCCCCGCTACTGACTCTTTTTCGTTTTGTATCCGTGGAGCCGGCCCCCCGACGGGGGCCGGCTTTTTTTGTCAGGGCAGGGGGTGTAATGGTATCATGGGTGTTCAAAGAAACGAACCGCCAAGGAGTGCTTTGCATGATCGATTTTCCAGGCAACGACCGGACCGGGACAGAAGACTCGCTGCTGGCGCGGCTCAATCCGGAGCAGCGCGAAGCGGTGCGCCACGCGAACGGACCGCTGCTCATCCTGGCCGGCGCCGGGTCGGGCAAGACCCGTGTCATCACGCACCGGATCGCCTACCTGATCCATGAACACGGCGTTTCGCCGTCGCGCATCATGGCCATCACATTCACCAACAAGGCCGCCTCGGAGATGAAAAGCCGAATCGGCGCCCTGATCGGGCCGCGCATGGCGGGCATGTGGGTCGGCACATTCCACTCGATGCTGCTTCGCATGCTGCGGCAGCATGCCGACCGGATCGGCTTTTCCCGCGATTTTGTCATCCTGGACACCGACGACCAGCAGAAAGTGCTTCGCGACTGCATCCAGGAGGTCAACCTGGATGAAAAGACCTATCCGGTCAAACAGGTTCATGCCCAGATCGGTTCGCTCAAGAACGATCTGGTCACCGCCAAAGACTATGCCGGCACGGCAACCGGCGGCGATTTCCGCCGGGGCCGGATCGCCGAACTGTTCGAGGCCTACCAGCGGCGCCTGCTCAAGGCGAACGCCATGGACTTCGACGACATCCTCGTCTTTGCGGTGCGGCTCCTGCAGGACAACCCGGATGTGCTGTCCCATTACCAGGAGCGGTTCGAGCAGATCCTTGTGGACGAGTACCAGGACACAAACCATGCGCAGTACACGCTCGTGCGGCTGCTGTCCGCCCGACATCGCAACCTGTGCGTGGTCGGCGACGACGATCAGTCCATTTATTCCTTCCGCGGCGCGAACATCCGCAACATCCTGGATTTTGAAAAAGACTTTCCGGATTGTCGCGTGATCAAGCTGGAGCGCAACTACCGGTCGACCGGAAACGTGCTGATGGCGGCCAACAGCGTCATCCGCAACAACCGCGGCCGCAAGGAAAAGAAACTGTGGACGGACACGGGAGAGGGCGAGCGGGTCACATTCCTGCGCGCGGAGAACCATTACGAAGAAGCACTGTACGTCGCCGGCGAGATCAGCCGCCAGGTGAACCGCGCGCATGCCATCCATTACCGGGACGTCGCCATCCTGTATCGCCTCAACGCCTTGTCCCGCTCGCTGGAAGCGGCGCTCCGCGAGCACAATGTGCCGTACCGGATATTCGGCGGCACCCGGTTCTACGACCGGCGTGAAATCAAGGACGTCATGGCGTACCTGAGGCTGGTCATGATCCCGGAGGACGACCTTTCCTTTGCCCGGATCATCAATGTTCCGCGCCGCGGCATCGGCGAAGCGACCATCGAGCAGCTGCGCGCGGAGGCGACGATGCGCGGGATCCCGATGCTCGAGATGTGCGCCCGCGCGGAGGAATCGCCGGCCCTGGCCCGGGCGGCGGCACGCCTGACGCGGTTCGCCGCCGGGATCGCCGAGCTGCGCGCCATGCTGGCCGAGCCGGACCTGGCGTTCGGCGACTATATCGAGAGACTTCAGGATCGGTCCGGCCTGATGCAGGACCTGGTGGACCAGCAGGAAAAGAGCAAGGACAACGATCCCGTGGACCGGATCGAGAATATGAAGGAACTGATCTCCGACGCCCGCGATTTCGAGAGCACACTGCGTGCGGCTGCCGCGGAGGCGCCGTTTGATCCCGGTTATCCGGAGGACCGTGTGAGTGTGCCTGAAGACAACGCGGGTGTCCTCCGCCTCTACCTCGAGCGGGCCGCGCTGTATTCCGAAGTCGATGAGATGACCGAGGAGGACGACTCCATCCGCCTGATGACGATCCACAGCGCCAAGGGGCTCGAGTTCGATACGGTCTTCCTCATCGGGGCCGAGGAGGGCCTGTTCCCGGGATACCGCTCGATGGGCAGCGAGCAGGACATCGAAGAAGAGCGCCGGCTGGCCTACGTGGCCATCACGCGCGCCAAGCGGAAGCTCGTCATCACCTCCGCCAAGTCCCGGATGCTGTTCGGCCAGACGCAAAGCCTGCTGGTCTCCCGGTTTGTTCAGGAGATCGACAAGGACCACATCGAAGAGATCGGCGGCACCCGCAGCGTTCCGCAACAGGACGCCGGCGCTGCGGCACGCCGTCCCGAGTCCGCCATCCGGCCGGGATACGTGTCCGGCATCCCGGGCGGGACTCCGCGCGGATTTGTTGGTGCGGAGTCGTTCGCCGCCCGGAGCCAGCCGTCCCGGGGCGCTCCGCCCAGGGAAGCCGGCGGTCCGTCGGCAGCAGCTGCGGCGGGTGCCGACCGGCTCGACCCGCTTTCGATCCGCAAAGGCGACGCGGTCGTTCATCCGCGATTCGGCCGCGGCCGTGTCCAGACCGCGGAACCGGTGGCCGGGGACGCGATCCTGGTCGTGGAGTTCGAGCAGGTCGGAGTCAAGCGGATGCTGGCGCGGCAGGCCGCCCTCACACGCCCCTGACGCGCGCGTCTGCGTCCTATATAAGTGGTATGATGTCTTTACACAGCGAACAACGGGCAGGATTTCAGGCCCGGTTTACACAGGCGGAGGGGTTATGCAGAAAATTACAACGGCCGAATTGGCGAGAACCATTGACCATGCCGTACTGAGGCCCGACGCGACCACTTACGATGTCCGCGCAGGCTGCGCCCTGGCGCTGGAGGCCGGCACGGCCACGTTCTGTGTCCGTTCCGCCGACGTCATCCTGGCCTCCACCCTGCTCAAGGGGAGCGAGGTCAATGTCGCTAGCGTAATCGGGTTTCCGCACGGCACGGCATCCGTAGCGGCAAAGGAAGCGGAGATCCGTCGCGCCATCCTGGACGGCGCAAAGGAAGTCGACGTGGTCATGAACTACTCGCGCCTGCTGTCCGAGGATCTGGACTATCTGTCCATGGAGGTCCGCGCGCTGGTCGCGCGAACCCGCAATTATGGCGTGCTGATCAAGGTCATTTTCGAAAACGCGTACCTCGACACCGCAGCCAAGCGGGCCGCCTGCCGGATCTGCGTCTCCGAGCAGGTCGATTTCGTCAAGACCTCCACGGGGTTCGGTCCCTCGGGCGCCAAGGCGGAAGACCTGCAACTCATGTTTTCGCTTTGCACGCCCACGGTCAAGGTCAAGGCCTCCGGCGGAATCCGTACGCTGGACGCGGCGCTGGCCGCGCTCTCCCTTGGCGCGAGCCGCATCGGAACATCCTCCACGCTGGAGATCCTGCGCGAGGCCAGGGAACGGGAGACCAAGGGCACCCTCACCCTGATGACCCCCGAGCAGGCGGTCGAAGGGAAGTACCTGGCATAACGGCCGCAGGAAAGCGCGGACTCATCGACGGGAGGGGGGAGACGCAGGATGCTGCCTCGCGAGATCAAGGAGAAACGCGAAGACCAGACCCTTTTCCGTTATGCCGCGCGAAGCGGCGCCAGTCTGGGCCGCCAGACGCCGGAAATCCAGTGCAATGTGCGTACGGATTACGAGCGTGACACCGGCCGGATCCTGTATTCCCTGGATTTCCGCCGGCTGAGGCACAAGACCCAGGTATTCTTCAATCCCCAGAACGACCACATCTGCACGCGCATGGAGCACGTGCTGTACGTCAAGTACATCTCCAGCACGATCGCGAGCGCGCTCGGACTCAATACCGACCTGGTCGAGGCGATCGCCCTGGCGCACGATCTCGGCCACGCGCCGTTCGGGCATACGGGCGAGAGGCGGCTGAACCTGCTGATCGGCAGGCACGAACCCGGGGAGACGTTCCGCCACGAGGTCCACAGCCTGCGGGTCATCGATCGGCTGGCCGCGCGCCCCGGGCACATCGGTCCGGGCGGCATCAACCTCACGTACGAAGTGCGCGACGGCGTCGTCTGCCATTGCGGCGAGCGCTACGACGAGCTGACGCTGATCCCCCGCCACGACATCGCGCCGATCGAACTGGACCGCATCGCAGATGCGTACCGCATCATGGATGCGGGAGGGCTGATCCCGTCCACGCTGGAGGGCTGCGTGGTCCGTTTTTCGGACAAAATCGCCTATGTCGGCCGGGACATCGAGGATGCCGCGCGCGCAGGCATTATGGAAATGGAAGACATCCCCCAGGCGATCCGTACGACGCTGGGGGAGACCAACGGCCAGATCATCAACACCCTCGTAGGCGACATCATTGAGAACAGCCTGGGGCTGGACCAGATCGCCATGAGCCCGGCGATCGGCCAGGCGATGGAGGAGCTGCTCAAGCAGAACGTCCGCCAGATCTACCAATCGGCCAAGATCCGGAAGTATGAGGAAATGGCCAACCTGACACTGGACGGCGTCTACGAAGGGCTCTATGCCTCGGCCATGGATTTGGAACGGCTGGCGGCGTCCCGCGACGAGACCCTCAAGGCGTTCCACGGGTTCCTGACGACGCGGGGATACGGGCCGGAGACCTCAATGGCCCGGCGCGTGACGGACTATGTCGCCGGTATGAGCGACAACTTCGCGACCCGATGCTACGAACGTTTATATTGGGTTTAGAGGCAGTTCCTTTTATCTCTTGGAGAATGGCCGCACCATTCCGAATTGAAAACAGCCAAAGGAGGAATTCGACGGCATGGAAGGCAACTTTTTCGCCATGATGCAGCGTATGCGCTATATCAACCGCTGGGGACTGATGCGCAACACGCAGCCGGAAAACATACAGGAACACAGCCTGGAAGTCGCGATGATCGCCCATGGACTGGCGGTCATCCGCCGGTTGTATTTCTCCGCCGGCCGACCGGACATCGACCCGGACCGCGTGGCGTCCCATGCTATTTACCACGACGCGACCGAGATCCTGACCGGCGACCTGCCGACGCCCGTCAAATACCATGACCCCGAAATCCGGGACGCCTACCGCAAAGTGGAGATGCTGGCCATCGACACCCTGCTCGGCATGCTGCCGGAGGATATGCAGCCCATATACCGGAACCTGCTTCGGCCGGACCACTCGGATCCGGTCCCGGGCGAAATCGAGCGCCTGGTCAAGGCCGCCGACCGCATCGCCGCCTATATCAAATGCGTGGAAGAGGAAAAGGCCGGCAACGGCGAATTCCGTGAAGCCAAGACGACCATCCGGAAATCGATCGACGCGATCGACATGCCCGAGGTGGCCTGGTTCATGGAAAAATTCCTGCCTGCGTATTCCTTGACCCTGGACCAGTTGAAATAGCGTTATCCGGGAGGCGACATGCGTCCATTCCTGCCAAATCCTGTTCCATTGCGCGCCGGAGGTCCGGGCAGACCAGCCGGGCTTCGGCGCGCGCAGGCCGACGGGGCCTGGATGCGCGTGGCCGCCATTGCGGGCACACTCCTGCTGGTCGCCGCGGTCGCATGGATGCATGTACGGGTCGGGCAGGATCAACGTTTACAGGAAGAAGCCGCGGCGGCCATGACCGACACGCAGGTCCGCGCCTTGCTGGAGCGGGCCGCGGAAGCCGGCGGGCCAACCGGCGCGGGCGCCGATCGATGGGCCGGCGCGCTCGGATCCGGCGGAATGCAGGCCGAGGATCTGATGCTTCGTGTTTTTACGGGGACGGATTACCTGGTTTCCGGCAGCAGTGACCGGGACTTCGCCAGGGATGCCCATTATGTTCGGACCGGACAGGAGCCCGACAAGACCTGGCTGGACCGCGCGGACGTCTTTTTCACCAACGGGGGCAGTCGGATCACGTTCCTGGAAAACGTGCCGGAGATCCCGGTGATCCCGGCGCCGGAAGGCTCGGTCCAGTCCTTCTCGGTCACTGCCGGCTTTCCGAAGATCGGTGTCATGACCGTCGGGATCGCGACGGCGGAAGGGCAATGCCGGCTTGACGATGTCCAGGCGCGTGTCATGCTGTATGTCGACGACCGGCTTCGATCCGGACCGCTGATCGCCCCACCCGACCAGACGTTCGAGGTAGCCTGGGACACGCGGGACGAAGACCCCGGCACCCACGCCGTCGTTGTGTTGCTGCGCAGTTCGGACGGCCGCGGCCGGGTCGTGGAGCAAGGATCCTTTACCATTCCCCGTGTGCAGCGCGCTCCGGACGGCACGGCTTTTGAAATGGAACTGGTCGGGAACGAACAGTGGTACTACCTCACGCCGGATACGCGGGATGTGCTGTTCAACGCCAATTCTCCGTCCGGCGATATCGCCGTCGATCTGTATGGACTGGATGGCGGATCCCTGCTCTCCTGCGACAACCGCGGACTGTCTCACGAAACCCTTCGCCTGCGCGGTGAAAACGGAGCGGCCTATTATGCCCGGGTCAAGCGCGGAATCCGGCAGACTGATCTGTCCGCGGTCTCCTATACGGTCACCGTCTCGGAGGCGTCGCTCAAAAATCCTTCGACCGGGCAGGTCCTGGCCGTGCGCACCCTGGACAAAGCCGCCGGCACCGCCACCGCCGCGGATGCCTTGGGCAGGATCCTGTCCTACGCCCTCTCCGACATGGAACTGATCGAGTACACCGCCCGCTTGTCCGCGCTGGAGCTCCTGCTGCCGGATGGTTCCGCCGCGGGCCTGTATCCGGCCTTTGACCGGGGAATTACGGAATACGGGCTTGTTCTTCCTGCCGGGTTGAACCTGGACGCCGCGGCCGGACTTTCATTCTTTGCGGAAGCGCAGGAGGGATCCTCGGCCGGGCTCGAAATCGTCAACCACCTCGAAAGCGGGGTGGCCGAGAGTCAGTCGCCCGAGGGACGGTTCACCCCCGCCCGCTCTGAAAACCGGCTGGCCATACGGATCACGGGGTATGACGGCAGCATCAACACCTACAACATCCATATCCTGTACGGTCCGCATTCCGGCCAATACGACGTCCGGACGCTGAATACCTTTCCGTCCGACTACCGCTCAGGCCTATGGCTGCTGCATGTCGCCAATCCCGCGTACGTGTTTGAGCCATACGATACCGGCATCGCCTGGATCGATTTCATCGATGTTCAGGATGAAACAAACAAGAGCCTGATCCAGTCCGGCAAAGTGCCGGACTCCTGGATCGAGCCGGACAGCCCGGTATACGACGGCACAGCCTGGAAAGCCGCGCTGCGCCCGGTGATCGAATACTATGCAGACCCGCGGAACTTCCTCCGGCCGGAAACGCTGTTCCAGTTTGAAAAACTGGACTACATTCCCGACATCCAGACGCTCGACGGGGTCAAAGCCATTCTCAAAGGGACGTTCATGGATCGGGATCTGGACACCTTTGCCGACATCTTCATGCGTGCCGGATCCGGCGCCGGCATCAGTCCGTATTTCCTGGCCAGCCGCGCGATCCAGGAAATGGGAGCCAACGGCGAATCGCAGCTCGCGCACGGGACACTGCAAGGATACGAAGGATACTACAATTATTTCAATATCGGCTCGTACCCCAACCCGTCCGTTCCCTTGGGCCAGAGAATCAACGGCGCCCTCTTCGCCATGTACGGGAACGACCCCGACCTGCGGGAGATCACCCCGGATGAGACCGCCGTCATGATCCCATGGGACACGGCGGAGAAATCCATCCTTGGCGGCGCGATCTTCATCGCCCGCAGATACGTCGCCGCAGGCCAGAACACACTGTATTTCCAGAAGTTCGATGTGATACCGGAAAGCGGGCTGTACACCAAACAATACGCGCAGAACATCCAGATGGCCTGGGCGGAAGGATTGCGCTATTACACGGCCTATCGCGACATCGGCCTCGGCGGGTCGCCGTTCGTTTTCCGGATTCCGTATTACAGGGGGATGCCGAACGATCTTGTTAAGCTGCCATTGCGCTAGCCGGATCGCGGATTTGTGTGCTCCCGATTCATGCCGGAATTGATATCGGCGTGCAATAAAACGGTAGTCGTACGGTGATATACTGTGCGTACTTTAAGGAGTGACTGCCGTGATGAAGCCCCGATTCCGAAAGCCATTCGCTATCGTTCTCGCTTTGATCCTGACACTGTCAGCAGGATCCCTGTTTGGCACCCCTTCGGATGTGTACGCGAACGAACCGATGACGGCAACGCTTTCTGACGTATTCAATTTGCGCTCCACTCCATCCACGGCATTGGCGCCGATCGCGTCTCTGCCATCCGGACAGTCCGTGACGATCCTTGATACGGTAATCGGTCAAAACGTAGCGGATTTAGGATACTTCTGGTATTACATCAATGCAGTTGTCGGCGGCACCCCCGTCACCGGTTATATCATCCGGAACGACGATGTCCATCTCCTCGACAATACGTTTGAAAAACAGCTCTCGGCATTCCCGGCCAGTTACCATGCCGGTCTGGCCGCGCTTCATGCCGCCCATCCCAGCTGGACCTTCACCGCGTTGAAAGTCGGTTACGACTGGAACCATGTGCTCGACAGCCAGGAAGGGAAAAACGCGCTCTGGTACTCCTACCCGATCTCCCAACGTGCGCTGGACACGGAAAAAGTCAACGGCTATGGCCCGTCCTACAACCTGCTCGACGACACCTACAACTTCAAAGACGGATCACAGTTCTATTTCGCTTCCCGCCAGACGATCGCCTACTATCTGGATCCGCGCAACTTTCTCAATGAACAGAACATCTTCATGTTCGAAAACCTTGGCTACCGATCGGATCAGACGGCGGGCGCCGTCAATGCGATTCTATCCGGAACCTTCATGGACATCGCACACAATCCGGTCGTCAATTACGTCGACACCGCAGGTCAGCCCCAGACAACGGGCAAGAACTATCCCCAGATCATTCTGGAAGCCGCGGCGTATTCCAAGGCCAGCGCTTACTTCATCGCGGCCCGGATGCGGATGGAGATCGGAGTCAATCCGAGCAACTCGGTCACAGGGACGTTTATCTTTACCAATCCCGAGGGGGTAACAACGAACTTCACGGGGCTGTACAACTATTTCAATGTGTATGCCTCCGATTCGCCGATCCCCGGCCAAAACATCGCGAACGGACTGACCTACGCGCGGGACGGCGAGCTGAACAATCCGACCAACCGGACGAATTTCGTTCTCCCCTGGACTTCCCCGGAGCGCTCGATCAGCGGCGGCGCGTTCTACATCGCCCAAAACTACATCCGTGCCGGACAGGATACGCTTTACCTGCAGAAATGGAGTGTCAATCCCACCTCGAACAAATTCTGCTGGCACCAGTATATGTCCTCCGTCCACGCGCCCAAGGGCGAGAGTGTCAGCGTGTACAACTCCTACAACAGTTTGGGCATCCTCGACAGCAGTTTTGAATTCATCATCCCGGTCTATGAGAATATGCCGGCATCCGCTGCGCAGGCCAGCACCGAAACGAACAGCGCGAACAACCTGTTGACCTCCTTGTCCCTTTCCGGCGGCGCCCTCAGTCCGGGTTTCTCGTATGACAACAACGGCACCTACACCGCCTACGTCGACGGGTCATATGCCAATGTAACGTTGACCGGACGCAAGGCCAGCACTTCCTCCGCGGTCAGTATCGGCGCGACACTGCAGGTTTCAGGAGCGGCTGGAGTCCGCGACTTTACCTTCTCTATTCCTCTTGCAGTCGGGGAAAATGTCATCCCGCTGACGATCACCGCCGCGAACGGTGCGGCCAACACGTATTCCATCCGGATCATCCGAGGGATACCCGCGGAGCTGGACACTCCGGATCTGACCTCGCTTGGAATTGTCGGCGCGTCGCTGACCCCTGCGTTCAATGCCGCGAGCACCGGCCCCTACCGGGTCAACATCCCATTTGACATCTACCAGCTCACGATCACCGCGGCACAAAAATCCTACCTTGCGTCCGTTTCCGGAACCGGAGTCGTATATCCCAATTTTGGCGTCAATACGTTCCCGGTTGTTGTGACCAGCCCAACGAATGTACAGAAGACCTATCTGGTGGAAGTCACCCGTGTGGTGCCGCCGGAAAAAGACAACACGAACCTGACCGGCCTTTCCGTCGATGGTGTCACCTTTGACCGGCCATTCTCCAACAGCGACACCGGCGTCTACACGGCGACTGTCGACTCCTCGGTCGCCACAACGACGATTCGGGCGGCCGCTCAGTCCGAAGCAACGACGATCACTGGTACCGGAACCAAGACCCTGAACTTCGGAGACAATGAAATCAACATCTCCATCCGAAGCTTTTCCGGTGCGGTAAAGGTGGTTACCCTGCGTATCAACCGCACTCAGCCCGTACTGAATCGCGGCGGCTTGATCATCTCTCCCTCCAACATTTTGACGGGAATCCAACCCGGGACGACGATTCAACAGATCATCGACACAGTCAAGGCGCCCGGCAGCGAAACGCAGGTTTACAGGGCTGATGGGACTCGATTGGGGCCTGGCGACCTGGTCGGTACCGGATGCCTGGTACGCGTGGTAACAGGAGGGACTGTTCTCGACGATGATATTGTGGTTGTTTACGGGGATCTCAATGGAGACGGGAGAATAAACGCCGTCGACCTAACCATGATGCGTCGAAACATACTGGGGACATACGCAATGGCTCCGGTGAACTGCAATGGCGCGGATATCAACAATGACGACAAGATCAACGCGGTAGATCTTGTCATGGCTCGGCGCTTCATCCTCGGTACCTTCCATATCGATCAAAACAGGTGATGGGAGACTTACGTGCGTAAAAGTTCGTTCATTTCGATTCTTGCAGCAATGGTTCTCGTGTTTCTTCTGCTTCCTATGGGTGTTTCTGCCGATGGCAGTTCTATAACCCTAGGCGCCAGTTCCTCCTCTGTTACAGTGGGCAACACCATTAGCGTAACGGCTTATGCCAGATCCATACCCAATACGGCCAGTTTTGGACCGATACGGGTGAGTTTCGATCCGGCAATGGCCACTTATCTCGGATGTGACTTTCCTTATGGCGGGTTTTCAGTCGACGATACCCAGATCGGGAGTGAAATTCAGGTTACCGCTAACGATGATTCGGGTTCGTCATTCATACCGGGTGGCGGGAGCGTTCTGCTGTTTACATTGAATTTCAGCACAATTGCCACGGGTAGCACTTCATTCTCGATCACCCATGTCGAGGGTTTTTCCGATAATACTCCGACTGCATATGACGTCTATCCAGTGGACCAGACCCGAACCGTCTCCGTCGTCGCCCCGACCCCGACTCCCACCCCTGCGCCGACGGCGACGCCGGCTCCGACTCCCACTCTCGGACCGACCCCCACCCCGGAGCCAAGCCCGACTCCTGCCCCGGCGATCCAGATCCAGGACAAGGCGGGCAAACTTTATACGGTCATTGTTGCCGTCGATCCTGCCATATCGCCTCCCGCAGGCTTCACCGAAGGCGCGGCGATCCAGATCTCCGGGCAGACGGTTCCCAACTGGCGATCCGGCGACGGCAAAATCCTCTTGATCCGCATGAGCAATGCCGGCGGCAAGACCGACTTCTATGAGTACAGCGAATCCTTGAACCAGGTCAAACTCTACGAGGCACCGATCGTCCTCACCCTGCCCGGACGCAGTTTCACCGTTGTGGTCGATCCCGCCCAGGTCGCCCTGGCCGGCAAGATGCCGACTGGATTCACCGAGACGACGGCACCGATCGGCGGCAGGTCCGCATTGGCGTGGAAGTACAAGGACGCCAGGACCTCCTCCGCCGAATCCGGGATCTACCTGGTCTGCCTCAAGGACGCCGCGGGGCTGTCCGGCTTCTATCTGTTCGACGCAAAGACATCTGATATAATGGACTTCGACACATTGCAGGATCATGGCTTACTGGTGACCTCGGCAACGACGGCCATCAGCCCCAGTGTCACTCCGCAGGCATCTCCCACCCCCGTTCCCCCGGCCCCGGGGACAGGCTCGGCTTCGCCGGCCCTGCTGGTCTTAGTGGCGGTGCTCGCGGCGATCTGCGTCAGCGAGTCCGCGTACATCGTGTGGTCGATCGTCGAACGTAGAAAGGGCAAGCCGAGAATTCGGAGGATCTGAGGCATGCCCGGAGTGGCGCCCGCTCCAGCCCTGTTTGTGAAAATCAAGAAGCTGCTCTTAAACCGGGAGGTCATGACCTACCTGGTTTTTGGCGTTCTGACTACCGCACTCAACTATGCGGTCTATCTCGGGCTTCGGCGGTTCATGCCGTGGACCGCCGCCAACGGCATCGCCTGGGTCGTCGCGGTCGAGTTCGCCTTCCTGACCAACCGCGCGATCGTGTTCCGCTCGAAAGGGAACTACTTGGGCGAGATGATCCAGTTCTACCTGTCCCGACTGGCAACCCTGGGACTGGAGTACGCCACGCTGTTCGCCCTGATCGACTGGATCGGCATCGACGACCGCATCTCCAAACTGATTGCCAACGTCTTTGTCGTCATCGGCAACTACGTCCTCAGCAAGCTGATCGTTTTTTCCCGGGGCACAAAGGCCGGTCCCGCGGACGGGAAGGACTGACCCCATGGATTTCACGCAGGCCAGCGATTATGTCTCCGGGACGCTCAAGTTCGGCTGGCGGATGGGCCTGGAGCGCATGCGCGCCCTGATGGCGCTGCTGGGCGATCCGCAGGACCGGCTCCGCTGCATCCATGTCGCCGGCACCAACGGCAAGGGTTCGACCACAATGTATTCCGCCTGTGCCCTCGCCTGCGCGGACATGCGCGTGGGTGTCTTCATTTCCCCGCACATCGAGCGTTCCACCGAGCGAATTCGCATCATCGCCGGCCGGACCGGGATGGCCCGCCTCTCTGCCGACGAGAGCGAAGGGGAGATCGGCCAGGCCGAGTTCGCCCGCCAGGTCACCCGGGTCGCACAGGCGGTCGAGCGGCTGGAGCGGGACGGGATGGAGCATCCGACCGAATTCGAGCTCATCACGGCGGTCGGTTTCCTGCATTTTGCGGAGCAGGGCTGCGACATCGTGGTCCTGGAAGTCGGGCTGGGCGGCATCATCGACTCGACCAACGTCATCACGCGCGCGGAGGCCTGCGTGATCACGGCCATGGGTTATGACCATATGGACCGACTGGGCGGAACCATGGCGGAAATCGCGGCGAACAAAGCCGGCATCATCAAGCCCGGCAGCCGTACGATCCTGTACGATCCCGCCACCGCCTGCGACAACCGGGAGGACGCGGAAGCCGTCGAGGCCGTCGTACGCAACCGCTGCGAGGAGGTCGGCAGCCCGCTGACCATCCTGCGCGCGGCCGATGTCGAGACCCTGTCCTACGGGATCGACGGGCAGTCCTTTCGTGTAAAAGCCGGCGGCCTGGATCTTGTGATGTGCACGTCAATGCTCGGCCGGCACCAACCGATGAACGCCGCCGTCGCGGCTCTCGCGGTGTATCCGCTGACCGGCGCCGAGGCGCTGGCGGAGGGCGTGGCCGCCACACGCTGGATCGTCCGACAGGAAATCATCCGGGATGCCGACCCGACCATCCTGATCGACGGCTCCCACAATCCGCAGAGCGTGCGCGAACTGGCCGACACGCTGGCCCGCCTGTTCCCCGGCCGGGGCGTCGTGTTCGTCTGCGGGGTCATGGCGGACAAGGATCACGGGACCATGCTCCGGCTGGTCCTCGCCAACCCGGCGTTCCGTCCCTCGGCGTTCCTCTCGGTAACCCCGGACAGCCCCCGTGCGATGTCGGCAGCCGCCTTGCTTGAGGAAGCCCGCGAGGTTCTGGAGCAACCCGATTTGAAGAATGCCGACACAGGCGGGTATAATGGGGCGTGCACGCTGCGTGCCATCGCCGATCCGCTGGCTGCCGCTGACGAGGCGGTCCGGCTGGCCGGGCCCGCCGGTGACATCGTATGTATTTTCGGATCCCTGTACATGGTTGGCGCCGTCCGTACACACCTGCGCCGACCGGGGTATTTTCCGGAGAGGGACACCTGATGGACTGGAAGCAGGAAGCGCTTTCCTATCCCGAGTGCAATATCACCCGCGTACGCGATTTTGCGCCGGAAAACGAGATGAAGCTCGCGATCGGGCAATACAACCGGGCCGTCCGGAACCTCCGGAACGACAGCGCGGACATCGCCATCATCGCGCTGCGCCAGCTGGCGTCCCGTTATCCGTCGTTCGCCCAGGCGGTGCTGCTGTACGGCTGCTGCCAGATGGCCGAGGGCAACCTGCACGCCGGCCGGGACGCGTTCGGCCGGGCGGATCTGGACCGTTTCACCGAACGGTTCCGGACCCGCTGCGAGGAATACATCGTGGCGGCGCAGGCGGAACTGGACGGGCTGCCGCCTGACGAGGGCGGCAGCACAATCCCCGAGGAGGAATACCGCATCCGCCCGACGGCCCCCCTGGTCCAGCGAGGTTCGTCCTCGAGGAGGCCCCTGCGTTTCATCGGATCCCGGTCCCGCGGACAGGGGGACGGATCGCGCCGGCCCATGGGGGAGCGAACGGCACGCGGGGTACGGGAGCCCCTGACCATGCGGTTTCCGATCCTCAAGGACTATCGCCGGATCCTGGTGATCGTCGCGGCGCTCGCCCTGATCGGTTTTCTCGTTTTCGGCGCGGTCCAACTGGTGGCCAGGCTAATCGGCTCGATCGAGCCCGCGCCGCCGTCGGACCGGGAGAAACTGGCCTGGCTCGTCGATCGGCTGGAAAACCAGGCGGCGTCCGGATCGTCCGACGCGGACCTGTGGGCCGGGCTGCTTGCGGAGTACCGCGAACAGTTCAGGAGTGGTTCCACGGCGTCGACGACAACCGGGACGACGGTTGACGAACCCGACGCGACGACCGCCCCGACATCCGCTTCCACGACCGGAGCGACAACGGTGCGGCCGACACCGACGGTTTCACCCGTTCCCTCCACAACGCCGGACTATTCAGCCGCCATGTCCTCGGCGAGCGGTCTGCTGACTGACGCGAAGGGAAGACTGGTCTCTCAACCGATCGAGGCGCTGCGGCTCCTGAACGAAGTGTCCGACGTCCTGCTGGGCGTTCCGGGCGACACCCGAACCCCCGGCGTCACGCCAAGCGCCGCTGAGATGCTGGCGGAAAAGGACGCCGTGATCGCGAACAACAGCTGGAACCTGTGCGAAGCCCACCGCGTCGCGGCCGAAGCGCCCTGGCAGGTGCGCGACTTCGCGACCTGCCTGCCGCTGTACGAAGCCATATACGGAATCGATCCGCAATACTATACCGGTTACTGTGCCTTCCGCCTCGGCCTGTGCTACGAGCAGGTCGGCGCGGTGGCCAAGGCGCTGGAATGCTACCGCACCGTCGAGGCGATCGGGACGGCGAGCCCGCAATACGCCGGAGCGATGGCCCGTATCCAGGCCCTGACCTGACACGAATCCTGACTTTCCCACGCAATCCAAAGGAGGACTTTCATGAAATACATCAGCACCCGCGGAGGGGACTACAGCTACACCGCTTCACAGGCTATCCTGCAGGGCATCGCGCCGAACGGCGGCCTGCTCGTGCCCGACCAGATCCCGCAGCTGGCCCTCGAAGACATCGTCGCGCTCAAGGACCTGGACTATCGCGGGCGCGCCGTCCGGATCCTGTCGGAATTCCTAGACGACTATTCCCGTCCGGAACTCGAAGAGGCGGTCGGACAGGCGTATGACGAGCTGAAGTTCGGTGAAAACCCGGCGCCCCTTGTCCGGATGAACAAGTACAACGAGTACGAGTACATGCTTGAGCTATGGCATGGTCCGACCGCCGCGTTCAAGGACATGGCGCTGCAGCTGCTGCCCTACCTCATGACCGCGGCTATCCGCAAGAACGGCGACGGCCGCAAGGTCTGCATCCTGACCGCGACTTCCGGCGACACGGGCAAAGCCGCGCTGGAGGGATTCAAGGATGTCGAGGGCACCGCGGTCGCGGTCTTTTATCCATCCGAAGGCGTCAGCGAGACCCAGCGCCTGCAGATGGTGACGCAGGAAGGCGGAAACGTCGGCGTGTTCGGGGTGCGCGGCAATTTCGACGATACGCAGAACGGCGTCAAGGCGATTTTCACGGACGCGGACCTGCTCGCCCGGCTGGACGCCGCGAATGTGACGCTTTCCTCCGCCAACTCCATCAACTGGGGCCGGCTCGCGCCCCAGATCGTCTACTATTTCTCGGCTTACGCCGACCTGTTGGCTTCGGAGTACATCGAGCCCGGGGAAAAGATCAACATCGTGGTGCCTACCGGCAACTTCGGCAACATCCTGTCCGCCTGGTACGCGATGCGGATGGGCTTGCCCGTCCACAAGCTGATCTGCGCGTCCAACCGCAACAAGGTCCTGTCGGACTTCATCCGCAACGGCGTATACGACCGGCGCCGCGAGTTTTTCAAGACGCTGTCGCCCTCGATGGACATCCTGGTGTCCAGCAACCTCGAGCGGCTGCTGTTCGAAGTCGCCGGACGGGATGCCGCCACGGTGGCGGACTGGATGGAATCGCTGGCCACGACCGGAAGCTACACCCTGGAGCCGGCCTGCCTGCGGCGCATCCAGGAGACGCTGGTCGGCGGGTTCTGCGACGACCAGGGAACGCTCAAGACGATCCGCGACCTCTACGACCGGACCGACAACCTGGTCGACACGCACACCGCGGTCGGGTTCAACGTCTACGGCCGGTATCAGGCTCGTTCCGGCGATATGACCAAGACGGTGTTCGTATCGACCGCAAGCCCCTTCAAGTTCACCGACTCCGTCGCGGACGCGCTGTACGGCGTCGGATACCGAAAGGGGCGCAGCACGCGTACCCTGTTCGAAGAAGTGTCGGAGGAATGCGGCATGCCGATTCCGGCGGGTCTGGACGGCCTTGAGGCGCGGCCGGTGCTCCATGACGAGGTGATCGACCGCGAAGCGATGAAAGACGCCGTACTTCGGTTTCTCAAATTATAGGAATCGGATTTTGCGGATCTCGGATGACAGGCGATGCCAAGGGGCCGAAATCGGGCCGTTTGGCATCGCCTAATACGTTTTCTGGACCTGGTGCGTCATCTCGTTGATGCTGTCGAAGGACATGCCGCCCGCCCCGAACGTGCTGTCGAACATGACGAAGCCCGAGCCGTTGACTTCCCTGACCCGAAAGTCGGAAACCACGACCCAGCCAGTACCCTCGAAATACACTTCGTTCCAGGCGTGATAGCCATACGGCGAATTGCCCATCACCAATTTTGTCGGGATGCCCTGCGCGCGCAGCATGGACGCCATGAGCGACGCATAGTCGAAGCAGATTCCTGTGCGCGTCGCCATGATGTTCTCCAGGTCCGGCGTGTAGCTTGTGACCGCGCCCGACGAGATTTGCTCCGCCAGCGCGGAGTTGTAGGAAATGTTTGAAATGATCCAGTTGTACACGGCAGCGACCTTGCCGTCGGTCGTCGACGCGCCGGCGCAGAGAGACGAAGCGGTCTGGATCGCCGAAGAGCCCCAGCCGAAGTTCATCATGATGCTGGAGGCCGTAAAGGGTTTTAGCGAACTGCCCAACCCGACGGGGAAGGACTGGTTGATCAGCGGGAGATACGTCGAGCCGCCGACGTTTTCAAGCAGCATGACCGTATAGCTCCCGGAACCGCCGTTGCAGGGCACCCCCAGCCATTGGCCCGGGTTGACCGTATATTGGAACTGCGTGCCGGCCGGCGTGGTGACCAGGGCCTTGCAGCTGGCGGCCACACCGTCCATGCGGACCAGGATGACACCGTTGGCGGACTGGTCCAGGCTGACCAGGGCCCTGCCGTCGGCCGAAGCGGCCGTCGTGGAGGCGGCTGCGTAGGAGTCGTTGTAGGTGGCGCCGAAATTGATGTATGGAAAGGAACCGCCGGACGGGGGTTGCGTAGGCGGATCGGTAGGTGGCGCGGTCGGGGGGTCGGTGGGCGGTGCGGTTGGCGGCGAAGTCGGGGGCGCCGTCGGCCGGGGCGTGGCGGTGACTTCGCCCGGGCGTGTCGTCGG
>CAZNGQ010000019.1:0-19624 GCA_964572095.1 uncultured Oscillospiraceae bacterium | reverse complement strand
AGGTCGTCTTCCAGCCGTTCCTCCCTGCCGGTCTGCCGATGCATCTCGAGAATGGCGTCGTGCGCGACCGCCGCATAATCCGGCGCCCGGCACAAGGCACCGGACAGCGCGGAATCCTCGAACTTGAGATCGGGCAGATAGACATCGACCAGGCCGTCCAGGATCCGCAGGGCTTCGACCGTTTCGTAGCCGCCGGAATTCCAGACGACCGGCAAATCCATGCCCAGCGTCCTGGCCAGCCGGATCCCCTCGGCGACGGCGGGCAGCACGTGAGCGGCGGTGACCAGGTTGATGTTGTGCGCGCCCTGGTCGCGCAGCCGCAGCATCAGGCCGGCCAAGCCGTCGGGATCCAGCAGCTCACCAGTCCATGCGTCGGAGATCCGGTCGTTCTGGCAGAAGGCGCACCCCAGCGAACACCCCGGGAAAAAGATCGTTCCCGATCCCCGGGTCCCGCTCAGGCACGGCTCCTCCCAATGGTGCAGACCGGAATACGCGACACGGACCTGCGAAACAGGATCCGTGGCGCCGCAGATTCCCGGCGAGGCTGGCGAGCGCTGACGGCCGCAGCGGCGGGGGCACAGGATGCACCCCCCTTCCGCCGTCGTCATCGTTGTCAGACGTTCTCCACGAAGCACCGGTAAGCCAGATAGGTGTAATACAGGTCGATTTTGCTGACAACCTCGAACGGAGCGTGCATGGACAGCACGGAGACGCCGCAATCCAGGACCTCCATGCCTTTGTTCGCCATGATGTAGGCGATGGTGCCGCCGCCGCCCGCGTCGACCTTGCCGAGTTCACCGGTCTGCCAGGGGATGTTGTTCCTGGCCAGCAGCCGTACGACACTGGAGAAGAACTCCGCGTTGGAGTCGCTGGCGCCCGATTTTCCGCGGGACCCCGTGTATTTTTCCAGACAGATGCCGCGACCGATGTACGCGTTGTTCTTGGGATCCGAAACGGAAGCGAACGTGGGGTCGTACCCGTTGCAGACGTCCGCGGACAGGAGCCGGGTATTCTCGAGGGACTTGGCAAAGCCGATCTCGTCATATCCGCCGTTCACCTTGGCATACACCTCGGCCAGGAAGTTGTCGTACATGCGGGAATGCGCGCCGGTGTTGCCGACGCTTCCGATCTCTTCTTTGTCCGACAGCATGCACACGGCGGTCTTTTCCGGTTTTTCCTGATCGGAAACCGCCACAAGCGCCGGGAAGGCGCAGACGCGGTCGTCATGGCCGTACGCGCCGATGCAGCTGCGGTCGAGGCCGACGTCCCGGGCCTTGAATGCAGGGACGATCTCAAGTTCCGCCGTGACCAGGTCCTTTTCTGTCAGTCCATACTGCTCGAACAACAGATTGAGGAAACCGAGCTTGAACCGCGACGAGGCGTCCGGATCCTCATAGGGCATGCTCCCAACCAGCAGGTTGAGCTCCTCGCCCTTGACGATGTCCGTCGTCTTGCGCGCCATCTGCTCCTGCCCGAGATGCGGCAGGATGTCGCTGAACGTGAAGACCGGATCCCCGTCATCTTCGCCGATGCAGATCGTCACTTTGGAGCCGTCCTCGCGGAACGCGACGCCATGGATCGCCAGGGGGATGGCGGTCCACTGGTACTTCTTGATGCCGCCGTAGTAATGCGTCTTGAAAAAGACGAGGTCGCCGTCCTCATAGACCGGGCAGGGTTTCAGGTCGACACGCGGGGAGTCGATATGCGCGCCCAGGATATTGAAGCCCTCGGACAGCGGACGCTTGCCGACCACGGCCGCCATGAGGCCTTTGCCCCGGATGGTGGCGTACACCTTGGATCCCGGCTGAAGCCGGTCGGTCGTGGCGAGGTCGACGAATCCGAGCTCTTCCAGCGACTCCACGGCGGCGATGACAAATTCGCGCTCGGTCTTGCCGATGTCGAGGAACGCCATATATTCCTCTGAAAAAGCGAACGCGCTTTCTTTCTCGTCCGCACCGGCGACTTCCCAGAGATTCTTGTACTCTGCAAATAGCTTATCTTTGAGTGCCTTGCTTTTGCCGTTTTTGTCGACCGGCGCCGGCGCGGCTTCTTTCTTTTTTCTCTCAGCCATGGGATATCCTCCTCTTGGTTTCTCTTCAGGTTCGTCTTGCAGTCCATTATAATATAATGACGCGTTCTGAAACAGGCGGATTGTCACGGAGGCCTCCATGTACGAAACCCATGCCCACACCCGGCGCTTCTCGCCGGACGCCACCCAGGACTTGGACGAATTGGTCGCGGCAGCCCGTTCCAACGGATATCAAGGCGTCGTCGCCACCGAACACATGGATCCGGATCTGGACCAGGGGCTGATGATCTTTGACGTCGGCGGTTACTTCCAGGCCATGGATCAGGCGCGCTCTTCCCTGCCTGCCGGTTTCCGGCTGCTCAACGGCATCGAGGCCGGGTACCAGCCGCATCTCGCGGACCGGTTCCGCGGACTTTCGGCGGCCTGGCCGTTCGATCACGTGATCGGTTCGGTCCACGCCCTCGGCGGGGATGACATCTATTTCGTCCGGGATGTGTTCGCTGGCGGCCGCAGCGCCGCTTATGGCGCCTATCTGGAACTGGTCATAGACATGGCGGCCAGCGGCGACTGGTTCGACGTCGTTGGCCATTATGATTATGTCACCCGGTTTTCCGGTTATGATTCGCCCCGGTTGACCTATCGGGAGCAGCCGGACCGTTTTGACCGCCTGTTCCGCCTGATGGTGGCCGGCGGAAAGTCGCTGGAACTGAACGCCCGGTCCATCCGCGCCATGGAGCGGCTGGGCGCGCCGGATCCCATGCCGGATCCCGACGTGTTCCGCCGGTATCGCGAACTGGGCGGCGAATTGGTCACCATAGGCTCCGATGCGCACGCGCCGAACGAAGTCGGGCTGTATGCCGGCCGGATCGCGGATTATCTTCTGTCTCTGGGGTTCACCCGGACCTTCGTCTACATGGATCGGAAACCGTTCGCATACGGACTGGTCCCGGATTAACGCAGGAATCCGCCCGCCACGACCGTCATCCCGTCATACAGCACGCCGGACTGCCCGGGAGCCGGCGCGAACACGGGCTGGTCGAACACGACCCGGATCCCCTGCTCCGGCTGGGCCTCGGATACGGCCGTGCAGTCGGCCAGCACAGCCGAACTGCGAACACGGATTTGCAGACGGGAACCGGACGGGATCGATTCCCAACCGGAGTATACCGGGGATTCCAGATAGGCTTCCGTCTTCATCGTTTCTTCACGCGAACCGACCGTGACCGTGTTTTGATCCGCATTTATTGAAAGGACGTACAGTCTTTCTGTTGTCCTTACTTCAAAGCCTTTTCTTTGTCCAACCGTGAATCCGGTCAATCCATTGTGCCGGCCAATTGGCATTCCCTCTGTGTTCAGGATGTCGCCGGGACGATCCGGACCTGCAGCGGATGCCGCGTCGCTGTCCATGATATAGCGGCGGTAGTCACCGTCGGGAAGGAAACAGATATCCTGGCTGTCCTTCTTTTTTGCCATGGGCATTCCGCCGGATGTTAAAAGTCCCAGTCGGGAGGCGTCTTCCCGGATCTCTTCCTTTTCCCGGTGCTCCAGCGGGAAAAGGATGCGGGACAATTGTCGCTGGGTCAATCGATACAGGAAGTAGGACTGGTCTTTGTGGCCGGAACGGGAGCGCTGAAGCGACCAGCGCCCGGTCTCCGGGTGCCGGCCGAGCGACGCGTAATGACCGGTCGCCACCCGGGAGCAACCCAACCGGTCGGCTGTCTCAATCAGGACGGCGAACTTGAGATCGGGGTTGCAGAGGACACAGGGATTCGGAGTCCGCCCGCGCCGGTAGGAATCGATGAACGGCCGGATTACCGTACGGTCGAAACGATCCCGCACATCCAGCACGTGATGGCCGATGCCCAGTTGCCTGGCGACTGCGGCCGCGTCTTCAGCAGCGGAAAACCCCTGGTCGCCGGTGACCAGCGTAGCTCCTTCGACGTGGTATCCGGATTCCAGGAGGATCGCGGCGGCGCAGGAGCTGTCCACACCGCCGCTCATTCCCAGAAGCACGCGTGTGCCGGTGACGGGTGTCTCCCCCATCGTCAGCCGTCGCTGGCCTTGACCAGGTTCTCCGCGTATTCGTCGGCGTCTTCGTCCAGGATGTCGAAGATCTTGCGCGCTTCGTCATCCATCATTCCGTGTTTTTCGTAGTATTCCTTGAGAGCGGCCTTGACCGCCTGCTCCGCCAGCAGCGAGCAATGCATCTTGATCGGGGGAAGCCCGTCCAGCGCTTCGGCGACAGCCTTGTTGGTCAACGCAAGCGCCTCCTGGACCGTCTTGCCGATGATCATCTCGGTCGCCATGCTGCTGGTCGCGATGGCCGATCCGCATCCGAACGTCTTGAACTTGGCATCCGTGATGATGCCGTCCTCGATCTTCAGGTCGATTTTCATGATATCGCCGCATTTTGGGTTGCCGACCGTTCCGGTGGCATCCGCATTCTGGATTTCGCCGACATTCCTCGGATGCATGAAATGATCCATGACCTTGTCGCTATAGAGTTCCATAAACTGCCTCCTATTTTTCCGCCTTGTACAGCGGGGACATTTCCCTGAGCCGGTTGACGACGATCTCGAGGGCGTCGACGAACGGATCGATATCCTCCCCACCATTATACTTGCCAAGCGAGATCCGCAGGGATCCGTGCGCCTGTTCGTGAGGGAGCCCGATCGCAAGGAGAACGTGGGAAGGCTCCAGCGAACCCGATGTGCAGGCGGATCCGGTCGAGCACTCGTATCCCATGCTGTCGAGCAGCAGGAGCATGGACTCCCCCTCGATGAACTCGAACGAGATGTTGACATTGCCGGGCAGCCGCCGGGTCGGATGACCATTCAGGCGGCTGTGGGGAATCCGGGCCAGGATCTTGCGGATCATCTCGTCACGCAAGCCGCTCAATCGGACAGCCGATGCCTCCATCTCGGCGACCGCGAGCTCGAAAGCCCTGGCGTAGCCGACAATGTACGGGACGTTCTCCGTACCCGCGCGCCGCGCTTTCTCCTGGGCGCCGCCGTCGATCAGCGGCGGAAGGCGCAGGCCGCGGCGGATGTACAGCATCCCCACCCCTTTGGGCGCATAGATCTTGTGGCCGGAAACGGATAGCAGGTCCACCTTCAGTGCCTTGACATCGATCGGGACGGCTCCGGCCGCCTGGACGGCATCCGTATGGAACAGGACCTTCTTCTCCCGGCATATGGCGCCGATCTCGGCGATGGGCTGGATCGTGCCGATTTCATTGTTGGCCATCATGACAGACACCAGCGTCGTGTCCGGACGGATCGCCTTTCGGATGTCCTCGGGATCGACGATGCCCTGGTCGTCCACACCGACATAGGTCGTTTCCCATCCCTGCTTTTCAAGGGCCCGGAACGCGTGCAGGACGGCATGGTGCTCGATTGAGGTGGTGATGATATGCTTTCCCTTGTCCACGTTCATCCAGGCAGCCGATTTGATGGCCCAGTTGTCGGATTCCGATCCGGACGCGGTGAAGTAGATCTCTTCATGGGAGGCTCCGATGCAGGCCGCCAGTGTCTTCCGCGCGTTTTCCAGCCGGATGCGCGCTTCCCTGGCGGACCGGTACAGCGAAGAGGGATTGCCGTAAATATCGGTCATGACCGGTACGATGGCGTCGATCACCTCTTGACGGACGCGCGTGGTCGCCGCATTGTCGAAATAGACCCGTTTATCATTCTGTGTCATCTGTCGACGTTCCTCTCTCTATGTGGTCTTATATACTCTACTACATTCCTAGGAGATGATAGTTGCCGAAGTTACGATACGAGGTCAATCCGGCTTGTTTTCCGGTTTTGCCGTGCCCCGGCGCCGGTCGAGCCACTCTTTGATTCGGCCCTCGTACCCGTTCGTGTAGGGCTCGTAATAAACGGTCCCTCTCATCTCCTCCGGCAGGTACTGTTGATCCACGATGTTGCCCGCGTAATCGTGGGCGTATTTGTATCCGACGCCGTAGCCCAGGTCCGCCATCCCTTTTGCGGGCGCGTTCCGGAGGTGCATCGGTACCTCGCCTGTCCGCTTGGACGCAACGTCCGCGGCCGCTTTTTCAAGCGCCATATAGGAAGCGTTGGACTTGGGGCTGGTCGCGACCATGACGGCCGCCTCCGCCAGCAGGATCCGCGCTTCGGGCAGACCGACCATCATCACGCCCTGATAGGCGGCCAGCGCCACCTGGAGTGCCGACGGGTTGGCCATGCCGACATCCTCGGAGGCGCAGATCAGGATGCGGCGGGCCAGGAACTCGATGTCCTCGCCGCCGTGCAGGGCGCGTGCCAGGTAGAAGACGGCCGCGTCCGGATCACTGCCGCGCATGGATTTGATGAATGCGCTGATGTTGTCGTAATGGCTTTCCCCGTCATGGTCAAACGCAATGCTGCGTTTCTGCATGCAGTCGCTGATGACATCGAGCGTGACGCGGATTTTCCCATCGCCGGAGGTCGGTGTCGTCACAGCCGCCAGTTCCAGCGCGTTGAGCGCGATCCGGGCGTCTCCGTTCGACAGGTTGGCGACGGCTTCCAGCACATGGTCGTCAAAATCCAGCGGGTACATGCCCAGCCCGCGCTCGGAGTCCGCCAGTGCCATGTCCAGGATCCGGATCACATCCTCCATGGTCAGCGGCATCAGCTGGAATACGGTCGATCGGGAGATCAGAGCCTTGTTGACTTCGAAAAAGGGGTTCTCCGTCGTCGCGCCGATCAGGATCAGGGTGCCGTCTTCCACCTGCGGCAGCAGCGCGTCCTGCTGCGCCTTGTTGAAGCGGTGGATTTCGTCAATGAAGAGAACGGCGCGTCCGGACGGATTCATGAATACATTCTGGGTGTCGGCAATGACACGCTTGATGTCGGCGATTCCCGACGTGACGGCGTTGATCCGGTGGAAACCCGTCTGCGTGGTGGCCGCGATGACCCGCGCCAGAGAGGTCTTGCCGGTTCCCGGAGGTCCGAAAAGTATGATGGACGAAAGACGGTCGGCCTCGATCATGCGCCGAAGCATGCGTCCCTTGCCCAATATGTGCTCCTGGCCGACGAATTCATCCAGCGTCCGGGGGGACATCCGGTAAGCGAGCGGCTCCTTCTGGTCCATCTCCGGGGTCAATGCGACCGCCTCTTCCCGTCAGGCAAGGTCGGGATACAGGGGATAGTTGCGGCAGATCACCGCGACATCCTCCATGATCGCCGTCTTGTTCGCTTCAAAGTCGGTCAGCGCGGCCTTCATCAGGCGCGCGATCGTCCGCATGTCGTCCTCGCGAAGTCCGCGCGTCGTGACGGCAGGGGTGCCGAGACGGATGCCGCTGGTGATCGTCGGGCCCTGGGTGTCGAACGGGACGCCGTTCTTGTTGCAGGTGATGTTGACCTCGTCCAGCCGGTGCTGCATCTCCTTGCCCGTCACACCGGTTTTTGTCAGGTCGACCAGCATGAGGTGCGTATCTGTTCCGCCGGAAACAAGGTCGAACCCCTCGGACAGCAGGCCGCCGGCAAGAGCCGAGGCGTTGTCGAGGATGCGTTTCTGGTAATCCTTGAAATCGGGACGCAGCGCCTCGCCGAACGCGACCGCCTTGGCGGCGATGACGTGCATGAGCGGACCGCCCTGCTGGCCCGGGAAAACCGCGGAGTCGATGATCTTCGCGTACTTCTCCTTGCAGAGAATCATGCCGCCCCGCGGGCCGCGGAGGGTCTTGTGGGTGGTCGTCGTGACAAAATCCGCATAAGGGACCGGGTCGGGATGGAGTCCCGCCGCGACCAGCCCCGCGATGTGGGCCATGTCGACCATCAGCAGGGCGCCGACATCGTCGGCGATCTCGCGGAACTTCTTGAAGTCCAGCGTGCGGGGATAGGCGCTCGCGCCGGCGACGATCAGTTTGGGGCGGACCTCCCTGGCCGTTGCCAGGATCCGGTTATAGTCCAGGACGCCGGTCTCCGGCGACACCTGGTAGAAGTTCGCGTGGAAATACTTGCCCGATATGTTCTTGCCCATGCCGTGCGTCAGGTGGCCGCCATGGGAAAGGTCGAGTCCGAGTATCGAATCGCCGGGGTTCAATACGGAAAAATAAACAGCCGTGTTGGCCTGTGCGCCCGAGTGCGGCTGGACGTTCACATGGTCGGCGCCGAACAGCTGCTTTGCCCGCTCGATGGCCAGGTTCTCCACAACATCCACATACTCGCATCCGCCATAATATCGTCTGCCGGGGTAGCCTTCCGCGTACTTGTTCGTCAACGGGGTGCCCAGTGCTTCCAGCACGGCCATGCTGACGAAGTTTTCGGAAGCGATCAGTTCGAGCTTGTCGCGCTGGCGTCCGATTTCGGACAGGACGGCGTCATAGACGGCAGGATCGGCGGAACGAAGGTTGTCATAAGGCATGTGTGGTTCCTCCTGTGTTCGAGTGACCGGACCGCACGGCGGGGTGTCCGGCAAAGCAAGTTAATAGTAAGAGTTGGCGGCGGTTTTGTAAAGTTCATCCGCTTCCGGAGGGGCCAGATCCGCGATCGTCCCGTCCGCCAGAACCACTCGACACATGCCGTCGTCGACCGTCCCGATCGAGGTGCATTCGATGCCCTCGGCGGCCATTGCCGCGAGCAGTTCCGATGGTCGGTCGGTCGCCAGGATCATGCTTCCGCTGGCAATGAGGCGCAGCGGATCGATGCCGAAAACCCCGGCGATCCGCGCTGTGACCGGATGGACCGGAATGTCCCGCGACCGCACAAGGCAGCCGGTTCCGGATGCGCGGCACAGTTCCCAGCAGGCTCCCAATACGCCGCCTTCCGTGGCGTCGTGCATCGCATGGACGCCGGCTCCTGCCGCCGCCATCCCTTCGGGTACGACGCTGATCCGTTCCAGCATGGCTTCCGCCAGGCCCAGCTCCGCCTCCGTGACGATGCTGAGGAGTCTGTCGCGGCGGTCACGCGCCAGGATCGCGGTGCCTTCCAGTCCGGCAGTCTTGGTCATCAGGAGCGTGTCGCCGGGTTTGGCACCGGAAGCAAGCACCACGTCTCCCCGCGTCCATCCGAACGCGGTTGTCGTGATCATCACACGATTCACGGCGTCGCTTACCTCGGTATGACCGCCGGCGATCCGGACACCGATTCTCGCCGCCGCGTCCGCCGTCTGGTCCATGATGGCGGTCAGGTGTTCCTCCGTGCAGTCCGGAGGTACGACCAGCACGATCATGATGCCCGCGGGCCGAACGCCCGCCGCGGCGATATCGTTGCACGAGATCTGGACAGCCAGTCGGCCGGCGTCGGATTCGGCCGCCGTGATCGGATCGCTCGAGAGGACCAGGCGCATCCCCTCCCCCATCTCCATGACCGCGCAGTCCAGCCCGACGGAGGGCCCCGACTCTGCGGCCGTCCCCGCAAAGGGGACGCGGGACAGGACAAGCCTTTCCAGATCCCGGTTGCTCAGTTTGCCGATCCTCATATCACGACCTCTTCGGTCCGGGCGACCCCTTGCGCAACCAGTGCCGGGATGTCCAGCGCCTTCTCGCAGTCGAGAGTCCCCGCCATGGACGGCTTCGTTTTCGGGTGCTTCGCCACAAATACCGTACAGCAGTCCTCGTACGGCAGGATCGAAGTCTCGAACGTCCCGATGCGGCGCGCGATCTCCACGGTCGCGTCCTTGTCCATCCCGATCAACGGACGGAAAACCGGCAGGGATACCGAGGCGTCCGTTACGGCCAGCGCCTCCATGGTCTGGCTGGCGACCTGTCCGAGGCTCTCGCCGGTGACCAATGCGAGGCATCCGTCCTTTTTCGACAGCTCTTCGGCGATTTTCATCATGACCCTGCGCATGATGATCGTCATCATGTCTTCCGGAACCCCGTCCCGGATGGCCAGCTGGATCTCCGTGAAATCGACGATGTGCAGCGTCGTCCTCCCGCAGTAGGAAGTCAGGATCCGGGCCAGTTCGAGGACCTTCTCCCTGGCGCGGTCGCTGGTGTAAGGATAGGAATGAAAATAGACGCAGGAAAGCTCCAGCCCGCGTCCCGCCATCATATAGCCCGCCACCGGACTGTCGATCCCGCCGGAGAGAAGCAGCATCGCCCGGCCGCTGGTGCCGACCGGGAGGCCGCGCTGTCCCTTGAAGATTCTGCTGTACAGCAGGACCCTGCCATGCTCACGGATTTCGACATGGAGCGTATGGTCGGGATGGTGAACGTCGACGGTCAGGCCGGGGAAGCGGTCGATCAGCAGTCCTCCGATTTCCGCGCTGATTTCCGGGGATGTCAGCGGGAAACGCTTTTCGCCCCGGCGGCTTTCGACTTTGAATGTGGCAGGTTTTCCACCTTCAAGCAGGCTATCCATGTAGAGAATGGACATCTGCCGGATTTCCTCCAGTCCTCCGGTGAAATCCCAGGCAGGACTGGCGGAGACGATGCCGAACACGTCGGTGACCCTGCGGATGATCTCGTCCCGGCTGATGTCGGGCGAACCGGGTATGATCCAGATCCTGGACTGGGTCTGGTAGACCTCGATCGGGCCGAGCGGCTTGAGCCGGCGGCTGATGTTCTCGATCAGGCGGTGCTCGAATTTACCCCGGTTCAGGCCCTTAAGCGTGATCTCGCCAAGCCTGGCCAGTACGATGTCCTTCTTTTGTGTCTCTGCAATCATCTCTTCTTGACGCTCCTGACGGCATATCGGGCCAGGACGCGCAGGACGGCAGCAGCAGCCTCACGCGCTTCTTCACCCGTATTGTATATCGAAAAACTGAACCGGATCGCGGTCGCCGCCGTCGCATCGTCGACGCCCATGGACCGGAGCACCGGACTGGTCCTCTTTTTTTTGGAGGAACAGGCGGATCCGCTGGAGACGAAAACCCCTTCGCTTTCCAGCGCGTGGAGCATCACCTCGGCGGGCAGGCCCGGAAAGGCGACGCACAGGATTCCGGGATAACCATCGTCCGGTGAAAGGACACGGAACGCGGCCTGCCCGGAGATACCCTCGATCAGGCGGTCCCGGACTGCACGCACCACGTCCGCGGCACCCGGCCGGAACCGGGCGGCGCAGGCGGCCGCAAGCGCCATGCCTTCCGCCAGCGGCAGGTTTTCCGTGCCGCTGCGCAGTCCGCGCTGTTGTCCGCCGCCATGGAGCAGGGGGTCCAGCCGTGTGCCGGGTCGGATGAAAAGCGCGCCGACGCCCTTGGGGCCATGGATCTTGTGCGCGCTGACCGATGCCAGTTCACAGCTCTTCCCGATGAAATCCGTCGGGATCTTGCCGAACGACTGAACGCAGTCCATATGGATGGCGGCCGACGGACAATGGTCGTCGCGGATTTTGGCGATCACTTCCGGGGAGTTGATCGCGCCGGTCTCGTTGTTGACATGGATCAGGGAGATCAGCGCCGTATCCGGCCGGATGGCATCGGAAAGCCGTGCCGGATCGATTCGGCCGTTGCGTTCGAGCGGAAGGATCGTGGCCTCGTACCCGCGGGCGGTCATCGATCGTACGGATTCCAGGACCGCCGGATGTTCTCCCTCCGACGTGACGATGTGGGTGCCCCTTCGGGGATTGGCGGCCAGATACCCCTTGATGGCGGTGTTGATGGACTCTGTTCCGCCGGAAGTGAATACCACGCCTTCGGCGGGGCATGGAACAGCGGCCGCCAGGGTTTTGGCGGCGCGTGTCAGCCGACGCTCGGCTTCCAGCCCAAGCGCGTGCAAGGAAGAGGCATTGCCGTAACAATCGCCCATGGATTCGGAGACAAGCGCGATGACTTCATCCAGCGGCCGTGTCGTCGCGCTGTTGTCAAAATAGATCATAGGGTGGGAAGGTCAGCTCCTTCCGCTGTCGATCAGGATGTCGCAGACATCGGACCGCAGGATGGCAACGTCATACTCGCAGACGTTTCCGCTGCGGGAGGTCAGGCGCGACGCCACGCAGATGACCGGCGCGCCGCGCGGAATGTCCAGATAGCGGGCTTCGTCCGTGGACGCCTGGCGGACCGAGATCCGGCAGGCCGCCTTGACCGGCAGGTAGGCGTATTTGTTGGCGGTGATGTCGATCATCTTGCGCCGTGCGCGCAGGTCGTCCGCCAGGTCGGGGAACATCGCCGCCGGGATGTAGGTACGGCACAGGAACAGCGGGTTTCGCCGATGGGCGTTGTCCGTCCAGTCGATCCGGTAGGTGCCCGGATCGCCGGCCGGCGTCACGGCTCCGAACACGCGGGTGAGTTCCTCGTTCGCGTCCGGATCGAGGGCGTAGTCTTCAAAGTGCATGCTTTCGAGATTGGCGGCGGAAAGAAGCGAAAACGTGAATCCGGTAAAACCGCGGATGTCGATCTTTTCCGGTGTTGCGGCGACAAAGGTGCCGCGCCCCTTGACGATGGACAGCGTCCCTTCGGATACAAGCTCGGAAATGGCCTGCCGAACGGTCGGACGGCTGAGGTCGAGTTCCTCGCACAACTGGAGTTCGGAAGGAATGCGCGATCCCGGCGGATATTCCCCGGATTCCACACGCTCGATCAGCAAATCCTTGAGTTGGGCGTACAACGGCACGCTGCTGCGTTTATCAAGTTTCATTATGCTGCCTCCCCGTCCAGATCCGCGCTCGGTTGCGCGCTGCCCATCATCATGTCACGACAATACTATATCATACCTTGAGAAGGTCATTGGCCAGTTCCGTCGTCGAGGTAAATCGATGGAGGATCGGCGCGACGCTCTCTTCCAGAAACTCCTCCACCTGCCGCTCCGACCGGCCTGTATAGGCAGCCGGATCCATCAGCGAGTCCAGCTGTCCGCGGGCGAGCCCGAACGCGGGATCCGCCGCGATCCGCTCCAGCAGGTCGTTGTCGAGCCCGTCGCGCTTGACGCGCAGGCCGGCCTCCATTGAATGCCGACGGATGCGTTCGTGCAGATCCTGGCGGTCGCCGCCGCTCTTTACCGCGGCCATCAGGATGTTCTCCGTCGCCATGAACGGCAGTTCTTCCATCAGGTGCCTGCGGATGACGTTGGGGTAGACGACCAGCCCTTCCGCGATATTGCGGTACAGGATCAGGATCGCGTCGACGGCGAGGAAGGCTTCCGGGACGGCGATGCGCTTGTTGGCCGAATCGTCCAGCGTGCGCTCGAACCACTGGGTCGAAGCCGTCATCGCCGCGTTCTGGGCATCCGCGAGCACATACCGGGCCAGCGACGCGATGCGCTCGGACCGCATGGGATTGCGTTTGTATGCCATCGCGGACGAACCGATCTGGCCGGTCTCGAAGGGTTCCTCGATCTCCTTGAGATGCTGGAGCAGCCGGATGTCGCTGCTGAATTTCGCCGCGCTCTGCGCGATCGATGAAAGCGCGTTGAGCACACGCGCGTCGATCTTGCGCGGGTAGGTCTGGCCGGATACGGAAAAGGACCGGTCAAATCCCATTTTTGACGCGATTCGGCGGTCCAGCTCGACGCATTTGGCATGGTCCCCGTCGAAAAGCTCCAGAAAGCTTGCCTGGGTCCCGGTCGTCCCCTTGCTTCCCAGGAGCGCCAGGTGGTCGATGACGAAATCCAGCTCATCGATGTCAAGCAGGAGATCCTGGATCCAGAGGGTCGCGCGCTTGCCGACGGTGACCGGCTGGGCCGGCTGGAAATGGGTGTACCCGAGCGTCGGGAGCCCTTTGTAGGTCTCTGCAAAGCCCGAAAGCGCCGCGATGGTGGCGGCGACGCGGTCCCGGACCATGCGGAGCGCCTGGTCCATCAGGATGATGTCCGTGTTGTCGCCGACATAACAGGATGTCGCACCGAGATGGATGATGCCGCGGGCCCCGGGGCACTGGCTGCCATATGCGATGACATGGGCCATGACGTCGTGGCGAACCAGCCGCTCCTGCCTGGCGGCCTCTTCGTAGTCGATCGTGTCGGCGTTCGCGCGCAGCTCGTCGATCTGCTCCTGCGTGATCGGCAGTCCGAGCTCCATTTCGGTCTCCGCGAGGGCGATCCATAGCCTGCGCCACGTCCGGAACTTGTTGTCGGGAGAGAATATCCATTGCATCTGATCGCTCGCGTAACGGGCGTTCAGCGGGCTCTCGTAGCGGTTTTTCATGGTGGAGTTCCTCCTGTGGAAGGCCAAAAAGAATCACGGACCCGGTGGTGCCAGGTCCGTGATTCATTATACCCGATCCAGGGATACGGGTTCAAGCCGAGGCCCGTTCCCGAAGGATCCTGCGGATCGCCGCGATCTTCATGCAGACGCACAGCACCTCGGCCGCGGTCAGCAGCTCGGACACCGGCGGGAAGGACGGAGCGATTCGGATGTTGCTGTCGTCCGGATCGAGGCCGCCGGGATAGGTGGCCCCGGCCGGCGTGAACTCGACGCCGCAGGCGCGGGCGGTCTCGACGACTTCCCGGGCGGTGCCGGGGAGCGCGAACACGCTGATGAAGTAACCTCCCAACGGTTTGTTCCAGTGCGCGATGCCCGATTCACCCAGTTCGCGGTCCAGGATCTCCAGCACGGCTTCGAATTTCGGCCGCAGAATCTGCGCATGCCGCTCCATCAGCCTTTCCACGCCGGCCAGGTCCTGGAGGAAGCGCACATGGCGGAGCTGGTTCATCTTGTCGTGGCCGATGGTCTGGTAGAACATCACGCTCTTTCGATAGGCGATGTTGGCGGGGCTGCACGCCATGCAGGAAACGCCGGCGCCCGCATGCGTGACCTTGGAAGTCGATGTGAACTCGTAGATCCGGTCAGGATGGCCAGCGGCCGCACACAGCCCGATCATATCGGGAACGGTGTTTTTCCGGTCCGGATACAAGTGGTGCAGTCCATAGGCGTTGTCCCAGAATATCCGGAAGTCGGGGGCCGCGGTCCGCATCGCCGCCATTCGCCGGCAGGTCTCCTCGCTGTAAACGATGCCGTCCGGGTTGCTGTAGACCGGAACGCACCAGATCCCCTTGATCCGGGGATCGGACGCGACAAGCCGCTCAATCTCGTCCATATCGGGTCCGTCGGGCGTCATGCCGACCGGAATGTTCTCAAAACCGAGCTTTTGCGTGATCGCAAAATGCCGGTCGTATCCCGGCACCGGGCACAGGAACGCCGGATTCTCCACACGGGACCACGGCACGTCCGCTCCGGGAACCGGCGCTAGCAGTGCCGCGACAACCGTATCATACATGAGGTTCAAGCTGGAATTGCCGAAGACAAGGACATCCTCGGGACGGGTGCGCAGGATTTCGGCAAACAGGCGGCGCGCCTCTGGAATGCCCTCGAGTCCGCCATAGTTCCTGCAGTCCGTTCCGTCTTCGGCCCGGTAATCCGCGGGGTTCAGCGCCGCCGCGATTTCATTCGACAGGTCGAGCTGGGCTGCGCACGGTTTGCCGCGAGCCATGTTCAAAGAGTATCCAAGGGAACGGTGGGTGGCGTATCGGGCTTCGAGTTCGGACAATATCCTCTGCAATGCATCGGTGTCAAGCTGAAGGAATGAAGGCATTGGAGGTTCTCCTTGCATTTTCTATCGTATTTTCATAAAGTGCACTTATTATAATACAGTCGGTTTCACGATTACAAGAGCTATAAAAGCGCTAAAGCAAGGGAATCCAATGGATCTCCCCTACTTTTCCCTGTGAATCGAGTTGGACATCGGCTGCAAGAAGTTTCACATCATTATTCAGATATTGCATTCGATCCAGATAGATGGATGCCGCATTGCGGATCCGGCGGATTTTTGAGGGTGTGATGGAATCCGCCCCGGTCCCGAAACGGCTTCCTCTTTGACGCGCCCGGACCTCGACGATGTGCACCGTCCCCTCCCGGAGGGCGACGATGTCCAGTTCCCCGATTCGGGGCACGTTGAAATTCCGGGCCAGGATCCGGTATCCCCGCTGCTCCAGGAACCGGGCCGCCGCCTCCTCGGCCGCGGCGCCGGACTCGCGTCTGCCGTCTTTTCCCGGAAGGATCTCAGTCACGGGATTCCATGCTCTTGAGAAATGTCAGCCGATGGACCGGACAAGGCCCCAGGGCGCGAAGAGCGGCGTAGTGCTCTGCGGTGCCATATCCTTTATGGCGTGCAAAGCCGTAACCGGGGTACTGGAGGTCCAGGGACTCCATCATGCGGTCCCGGGTGACCTTGGCGACGATCGATGCCGCGGCGATGGAGGCGGACAGCGCGTCCCCCTTGATAATGGGCACGACCGGAATGCCGGTCCCGCGCAGGTCGACGGCATCGATCAGCAGCCGGCCGGGTTCCGGGACCAGTCGGCTTACCGCCTGACGCATCGCCTCTTTCGTCGCGTTCAGGATGTTGATCCGGTCGATGGTCCCTTCATCGACAATGCCGACGGCATAGCCGAGACAGGAGGCCAGAATCTGGTCGTACAGCTCGCTGCGCCGCGCAGGCGACAGTTTTTTAGAATCATCGACGCCGTACACCGGACGGTCTGGATCCAATATGCAGGCACAGGCGACGACCGGCCCGGCCAGCGGTCCCCTGCCCGCTTCGTCGATACCGGCGACGACCAGGCAACCCGATTCCCATGCCGCATTTTCATAGGCGAGCATGCGTTCGTAGTGTGCAACCTGCTTCTCGTGGCGTTTACCGGCAGGCTTTGCCGGGGCAACGGATTCGTTCATTTTCGGACCTTCTGTTCCGGACTTTCCAGCGACAGTCTGCCGATGCGGCCGGAGCGGAATTCATCCAGCAGAAGCGTGGCGAAACGCGCGCGGTCGACCCTGCCCCCGGACAGGATGCAGCCGCGCTTTCGCGCAAGTTCGTCCAGCTGCTCATGGATGGGCAGTTCCAGGTCATCCGCCTTGTAGCGTTCGACCACGGCGGCGGGATACAGCCGGATCAGGGTCGCGAGGGTGTCCTCCGCGATTTCCTCGACATCCAGGATGTCGTCCTTGATCGCACCGGTCGCAGCCAGGTGGAGTTGCCGCGTGCGCTCGCCCAGAGCGGGCCAAAGGACACCCGGCATGTCCATGAGTTCCAGTCCGTCCGTGGTGCGGACCCACTGTGGGGCGCGCGTCACCCCGGGACGGTCTTCGGTGCGCGCAGCCGCCCTGCCGGAAAGGGAATTGATGAGTGTGGACTTGCCGGTATTCGGTATGCCGACAACCATCGCGCGCGCGGGACGAAACACCCGCCCTTTTTCGTGCGCCCGGGAAATCCGGTCGGCGCTCATCTCGAGGCAGGCCTTGCGGATGCGTTCCACGCCGGAACGCTTCGTGTTGTCGCAGGCGACGGCGGAAATGCCCATGTGCTTGAAATACGCGATCCACTCGGCGGTTACGGCCGGATCGGCCAGGTCTTCCTTGCCGAGCAGCAGAAGCCGCGGTTTGTCGCCGATCAGTTTATCCAGTTCGGGGTTGCGGCTGCTCATCGGAATGCGCGCGTCACAGGTTTCAATCACGGCGTCGACCAGGCGAAGCTTTTCGCCGATCGTGCGCAGTGTTTTTGCCATGTGGCCTGGAAACCAGTTAACAGTCTGAGACATGCCATCCTCCCCAATCCGTTTCGGGCAATAAAAACGGAAGGGACCTCGCGGTCCCTTCTGCCAAGGCGTAATGCCTATTTCTTGATCAGCTTTTCCTTGACCTTCGCGGACTTGCCTACGCGGTCTCGCAGGTAGTAAAGCTTTGCCCGGCGGATCTTGCCCTTGCGGACGATCTCGATCTGCTCGATCTTGGGCGAATGGACGGGTAATGTGCGCTCCACGCCGATGCCGTACGAAAGACGGCGGACGGTGATGGATTCGTTCAGCCCGGATCCCTTGCGGCCGATCACGGTGCCTTCAAAAACCTGGATGCGCTCCCGGTTGCCCTCGCTGATTTTCAGATGCACTTTGACGAAATCGCCGATCTCCACATTGGGGTAGGCGTTCCGGATCTGCATCTGCTCGACGGCCTTGATGATGTCCATATTGCGTTTCTCCTCTCATTCAAGAACGTTCATGCACGCAACCGGCAGCGGACCGCTCGTAATCAATAGCTTTGGTAGTTTATCACAGCTTTTCGCACGATGCAATATGGATCATTCAAACCAGTGATACATGTTCGGAATGCCGCCAAGCCACAGGTTGAACTGCCACCATTCAAAGTAAAGCTGGGAAAAACCCTGTGATTCCATCGCATTGCGCAGGATGAGCCGGTTGGTATACTGGTCGGCGGTCAGGCGTCCGTTTGCGAGATATTCCGGTTCCCGGTCGGGTCTCGCCAGCGGATCGAAGCTGTCGAACGGCGTTCCCAGGTCGAGTTCCCGGCCCGTGCGGGTGTCATACAGCGTCAAGTCGACGGCTAATCCGATGTAATGGTCGGAGAACCAGGTTTTGGGATTGGACAGGATCGCCTCGAATTCGGTCCCCTGCACGATGTCCCACATTTTCTGCTGCGCGCTGATGGGACGGTAGGAATCGTAGACGAGGAACCGCAGTTCCGGGTATTCCGCCTGCAGGACCTTGTGGGCGTTCGCCAGTTGTTCCGCCACTTCCGGCGGCATAAAGACGGTCGTGAAATCGCCGTACAGGTTCGTTTTTACAAAATTGTCCTCGGATGCGTATTTCATGTCGATCCGGATCTCCGAATCGACGGACTGGATGTCGACGAGCGGATACGTGCGGATTCGTTCAGCGGGATAGACCGCGTTGATGTCGAAGGAATGGCAGGCCGGCACCAGCGTTTCCGCATCGATGCTCAGAAAGGTATGCGCGTTGACCCAGTAATACTCCCTCGAAGAACCGTACAGAGGGATCCAGCGAGTCCGGTCACCGGCAGGATAAACAGCGAAAAACGGCTTCTCCCCCTCAAAATAAGACAAGAGGAGGCGTTTGTCGGCAGAGGGCACCGCGGTTCCGTCCTCATCCAGGAACAGGCGCCGGTATTCGTACAGGCTGCGGCAGAGCTCTCCGGCCGCGACGCCTGCCTTCCCGGGCACGTCGATTCCTCGGAATGCCGCGGCCAGGATGGTGTCCCGCCCGTAGAGAACGAGGACACAGCCATCAAAAAAGAAAATACTGGACAACTCGTCTCGCTGGTAAGGCCTGCCGATCGCGTCCACGGCTTCCCGCATCGAAGATCCGATGGAGACGGTCTCCAGAATGTCGGCATAAGCCCCGCTGGACTCCGCCGGGACTAGGATGGCGTCGCCGCGGTTGATCCAGCCGCCTTCCGCGTCAGCCGCGTTCCAGGAAGACGGGTCGGCGGCCAGGGACTGGATCCGGGGATGGAGGGCGGCCAGCGGGACCGTCGGGGTTCCGGGAGCGACATAGGGCGGACGGGTCGGCACGGGGGTTGGCATCGGGGTTGGCATCGGGGTTGGTGGCGGAGTTGCCGTGGGCGTCCATGATGTGGTCGCGGCAGTTCCTGCATGGGTAGCCGTTCGGGTGGTCCCGCCGCCGTCTCCCGCGCAGGATGACAATCCGGTCAGAAGAGTCAGGATCGCAACAAACGAAAGAAACCATACCCGGAAGGTGCGGTTTCCGGCAATTCTTCTCTTTTCATTCTTCCCTTTTTTCACGCAGAACCCCGTCGGTCCGTATAAACGTTTCCAGTCGCAGCAACTCATCCGGACTGAGCCGAAGCCGGTTGAACAGGTCCGGGCGCCGTTCCATCGTCACTTTGAGGGATGACAGTCTTCGGAAGTCTCCAATCTTTGAATGATGTCCGGACAACAGGACGT